>VAXT01000180.1 GCA_005883245.1 Actinomycetota bacterium
AACACGCCCCAGTACTCGCGGGGGACCAGGCGCTGCAGATCGCGCTCGATCTTGACCGGGTCGTCCTGTTTCGTCAGGCCGAGACGCTGAGAGAGGCGCCGCACGTGCGTGTCGACCACGACACCCTGCGTCTCGCCGAGCTCGGACGCGACGACGTTCGCCGTCTTGCGCGCGACTCCCGGTAGGCGCGTGAGCTCGTCGAGCGTCCGCGGCACCTGGCCGTCGAACTCCTCGATCAGCATCTTCATCGTCCCGCGGATCGACTTCGTCTTCTGCCGGAAGAACCCGGTGGGCCGGATGTCGTTCTCGAGCTCCTCGACCGGGACCGCAAGATAGTCCTCCGGGCGGCGGTACTTGCGGAACAGCGTCTGCGTGACGCGATTCACGTTCACGTCCGTCGTCTGCGCCGAGAGCATCACCGAGACGAGGAGCTCGAGCGGCGAACGGAAACGCAGTGCGATCGTCGCGTCGGGATGCGCGGCGGCCAGGCGTTGGATGATCGGCATGATCCGCTCGCGCTTCGGGCCGACGCGACGCCGGGCTTCGCGAATGTAACTACGCGCCACGCAGGTTTGGCCCGGCGCAGACGAGGTTGAGCGCGGGGCAGGTCGAGCATGCGTACTCGCTCGGCGTGGGCCTGTACTCGCCGGCCTGGATCGCCGCAATCGCCGCGGACAGCTCGGCCTCCAGGGCCGGCAGATCTTCCGTCGTGTAGCGGGCTGCCACGAGCTCGTCCGGGCGCTCGAGGAACTGGTACACGACCTCGACCTCGCTCGCTCCGGCGCGCAGGATCGCAAGCGCGTACACGAGGCGCTGGATCGGGTACTCGCGCTCGACGACCTCCGCCGGCGACGCATCCTCTAGGACGTTCGTCTTGTAGTCGACGACGAGCGCCTTGCCGTCCGCCTCGTGGAACACGTCCAGCCTGCCGTGGATCAGGACGCCGTCGTGCTCGAACGCGAACGAGCGCTCGACGGTGGCGCCCGGGAGGGCCGCGAGCCGCCGGGCGATCTCCGAGTTGCAGTACGCCTCGACGAGCACCCCGATGCGGGCGATCTCGTCGTCGGAGGCCGTCGCGTAGCGAGCGCGAACCACCGTGGCCAAGTCCTCGGGCGGTCGCGGCCCCGCGAGATCGAGCGACTCGAGGATCGCGTGCGCCATGTCTCCGATCTCCGTCGCAGCCAGCCCGGGCTCGCGGTCGCCGTCGCCGAGCATCGGCCTCGTCTCGCGCAGGCCGACGAAGCGCTCGACGTAGAAGCGGTACGGGCAGAGCGCGAACAGGGCGAGCGCGCTGTACGAGAGCCTGCGGATCTGATTCTCGGGCGGCTCCGGCACCGGGACGAGGTCGTCTCCGGCGGAGCCCTTCTGGATCGTCTCGGGAGAGAAGCGGTCGACGCGAAGCATCAGCCGAGCGCCATCCCGCTCGATCTCGACAGGCGCTCCGCCCGCGCTCTCGAGCTCCGGCGCCTCGAGCCTCCCCAGCACCCAGCCGATCGGGGTCGACTCGTCGCCGCTCCGCTCGGGGTCAATCGAGCCGGAGACGATCAGCCGGTCGATCGCACGCGTCATCGCGACGTAGTAGAGACGGCGCCGCTCGGCCTCCGAAGCCTCGTCTTCGGCCTCCTTCACCTCCTGGTAGTCGGAGGTCGGGCGCCGCTTGCCCGTCGACGGATCTGCGACGCGGAAGCCGAGGCGTCCGTCGGGGAGGCACAGGATCTCGTCCGCGTCACGGGCGGCTCCGTGACGCCCCGCATCGGCGACGACGACGACCTTGAACTCGAGCCCCTTCGCGCCGTGGATCGTGAGCAGCCGGATCACGTCGGTGCCCTCCTCCTCTGCCACAGCCTCGAGCTCGGAGGCGCCGACCGTGCCCAGCTCGCGGACGAAGCGGACGAAGCCCTCGACGTCGGGGCCGCGCAGCTCCTCGTACGAGCGCGCGAGGCGGGCCAACTTGCGCAGGTTCGCGTAGCGGCGGCGGCCGTCCCACTGGGCGAGGGCGGCGAGGTCGTAGTCGTGCTCGGTGAGGATCCGGTCGCAGAGCCGCTCGAGCGACAGCCGCGGTGCGAGCCCTGCCAGCCGGTCGTAGCGCTGGCGGAACGCGCGCACGAGCTGCGCGTCACGTTCCGAGAGACGCGCGGGGACCGACTTCTCGAGCCCGCAGTAGAGCGGACGCTTCTCGGCCGCGCGCCGGAGGTGGAGGAGGCCGTCGTTGGAGAGCCCGACGAACGGCGACGCGAGGACGGTGACGAGCGCCTCGTCGTCGTAGCGGTTGTGCAGCAGGCGCAGATAGCCGAGCAGGTCGACGACCTGCTGTTGGTGGTAGTAGTCGCGGCCGGTCGCCCGGAAGGTGGGCAGGCCGAGCTCGCGGAGCGCCTGCTCGTACTGGCGTGCATCCGTGCCGGCGGCGAAGAGGAGCACGATCTCGCCCGGCGTCACCTCGCCCGAGTCGACGAGCTCCTGTACGCGCTGCGCGACGTGCTTCGCCTCGGCCGCGCGCCAGTGGACGCCCGTGTCCTTGTAGCTCGCCTTGTCGGTGACGAGCAGCTCGACGGCGGGGCCGAACGCGGGATCCTCGAAACGGCCGGCGGCCGAGAGCGGCCTGAACGCGTCGCCGAAGTCCGACGAGAAAAGGTGGTTGATCACCTCGAGCACCTCGGGGCGCGAGCGGTAGTTCTCGGTCAGCGCGAGGACGCCACCTGAGGCCTCGCGGCGTTCGCGGAAGACCTCGACGTCCGCGTGCCGGAACCGGTAGATGGACTGGAACTCGTCGCCGACGAAGAACAGGTCCTCTGTGGCCAGAAGGTCGATCAGCTCGCATTGCAGCCGATTCGTGTCCTGGAACTCGTCGACCAGCACCGAACGGAAGCGCCAGCTCTCGCGCTCGCGGATGTTCGGCTCGTCGCGCAGGAGGTTGCGTGCCGTCAGCTGGAGGTCCTCGAAGTCGAGCGCCGATTCGGACGCCTTGGCGGCGGCGTATGCGTCGGCGAAGCGGCGGAGCAACTCCTCGAGCAGCGCCCGGTCACGGGCCGCGAGCTCGTCCAGTGCAGCCTGCTCGACCGCGGTGCGCGCCTCCTCGTAGCCCGCGAACAGCTCGCGGGGGCCGCCGCGCGCCGAGACGTCGGACAGGTCGAGCAGCCGCTCGGAAGCCGGTGGATGCTCGAGCAGCTCCAGCGTCCGCGCGACGCTCGCGCGGGCGGTGTCGGCCTTGTCAAGGCCACTCGTCTCGTCGAGCGCTGCGCGTGCCGCGTCCCGAAGCTCCTCAATCCGCGCCTCGAGCCCGGGCCGCTCGGTCACCTCGAGCGCGAGCTCCCGCCCGGCCGAGCGGAGCGTCTCGTAGACGCGCGTCAACATGCGGCGCAGACCCCGCGCGCCGTACGTAGCGAGCAGCCGGATCCGCTCGGGATCCTGCGACGCGCAGAACTCCTCCAGCGCGAGGTCGAACGCCTCGCTCGCGATCACGCGCGCCTGGTTCTCGTCGAGCACGCGGAAGTTCGGGTCGACCGCAGCCTCGAACGGATGCGCCTTCAGCAGCCGGTGGCAGAACCCGTGAATCGTCGAGATCCAGGCACCGTCCAGCTCACGCGCGAGGTCGTGCCGGTCGAGCTCGGCGAGGCGGCTGCGGATTCGTCCGCGTAGCTCGCCGGCCGCGCGCTCGGTGTACGTGATCGCGAGGATCGAGTCGATCGGGAGCCCGCGGTCGCAGACGGCGCGCACGAAACGCTCGACGAGCACGGTCGTCTTTCCGGTGCCGGCCCCGGCCGAGACGAAGACGAGCCCGGGCGCGTCGATCGCCGCGAGCTGCTCGGCGTTCGGCGTGCGGGTCTCTTCGACCACGGTCACGGCCGGGCCACCCGGCACATGGCCCACAGGTCGCACCAGGCTGGGCACGGGAAGCCGCCCTTCGGATCGTGCTGGACGTCCCCGGAACGGATCCGCTCCACGAAGCGGATCGCATGCTCCTTCGCCCGCTCGGTCTGGGCCCAGAACTCGTCCTCGTCGAGGTAGTCCCGCTTCGCGAAGCCCGGCACATCCTCCTCCGCCTCGGCGCGGAGCAGGCCGCGGGCGCGGCGCTCCCCGGCCAGCGCGCGGTAGAGGCCGCCGAGCGGCTCCATGCCGACAAGGTCGCGCAGCACGAGCATGTACAGCGGGATCTGGAGTCGCAGCTCGGACTCGATCTTCGCCGCCGAGAACGCGGTCTTGCCCGACTTGTAGTCCTGCACGATCCCGCGCGCGCTGAATGGGTCGACGTCGATCCGGTCGATCTTCCCGGTCAGCGAGACGCCGTCGATCTTGAGCCCGGCCTGGAGCTCGGGCGCGGAGCGGTCGGAGCCGAAGGCGACCTCGAACTTGCGCGGGACGAGGCCGAGCGGCGACTCCGCTTCCTCGCGGACGAAGTTCTCCAGGTCGCGCCACATGCTCTCCTCGAGCTCGCGCCGCTGGAGCTCGCCGAGCTCGATCCAGACCCCTCCGTCGATCGCCTCGATCAGGCACTCGCGGAGAAACTCGAGCGTCTCGTCGAGCCGCTCGCGGTCGACACGCTCGCCGCCGGTCCGCTTCGGCAGGCCCGAGTAGAACTTGAACAGCGCCTGGTGCGCGACCGACCCGCGCAGGCGCGCATCGACCTCGGCGTCGATCGTGCGCGGGCGGATCAGGCGCTCGAGGAACCAGATCGAGGAGCAGTCCGCGAAGGCCTCGAGCTCGGTCACGGAGAACGTCTCCCTCGCGCGAAGCTCGTCGAGCAACACGGTGTCCGTGAGCGCCGTCGGCCGGGAGAAGGCGCTCAGCGCCCGCACGAGCCGCCGGTCCCAGCCGTTCGCGTAAGCAAGTGAATGCGCCTCGTCCACGTCGCGCGACGCGAGCGCGGTCAGGGCGCGGAGTCGCTCGCGCTCGGTCGGCGCGGACTCGATCCGCCACGTGAGCTCCGCCAGTGGACGGCGCTTCGTCCAGCGAGCGACGTCGTCGGCGTCGAAGAGGGCGCGGGCCTCGTCCCAGAACGGGCTCGCCTCGCGGGGAGAGCCGTCGTCGGTTGCCGCTTCGCGCACGAGGTAGAGCCGGCGCGACGGCCGCGTGCACGCCGTGTAGAAGAAGTAGCGCTCGCGCGAGACCGCGTCCGGTCTGGTCAGCCGCGCGCGGCGCGACGCCTCGTCGATCGAGCGGCGCTCCTCGTCTGCGAGGAACGGCGAGCCCTGCTGGCGGCGCGGGAAGCTGCCCTCCTCGAGGCCGAGTACGAAGACGACCTCGGTTCGGCGCGTTCGCGCGCGCAGGAGGTCGGTGACAGCGACGCGGCCCGGCTCGTCGCCGCGGGCGAGCCGGAGCGTGGCCCGGTCGAGGGCGCCGTAGAGCTCTTCGCGGGAGAGCGCGCCGCCGAGGTCGACCCACGTCTCCAGCTCGTCGAGCAGGTCGTTCACGGCCCGATGAGCGCGCAGGTCGAGGATCGCGTCCGGGCCGACGGGCGGCGCCTCGAGCCCGTATGCGGCGCGAACCATCGAGCGGACGAGCGCCCGCACGGCTGCGAGCGGCTCAGCCTCCGCGCGGAACGCATCGAGCATGCGCAGTGGTTGCCCGCGCAGCTTGAGCGTCTCCTCGACGACCCTCGTCGGCTCGCTGACGGCCCGCCCGCGGAGCCGACCCTCGAGGTAGTCGACGTGGGCGCGGGTCAGCCCGGAGAACGGGGAACGCAGGAAGCCATAGAGGTCGTGCCGCCCGCCGTCCAGCCACTCGAAGCGCAGGAACGAGAGCAGCGCCTGGCCGAACGCGGTCTTGCCGATCCGGATCCGGCCCTCGATCGCATACGGCACCTCGAGCGCCGTGAGGGCGGTCTCGAGCTGGGCGCGCTGCCGCTCGACGCTCGGGCAGACGAGGAGGATCTCCTCGGGCTTCGTGCCGCCTCTGATCAGCTGGAGCACCTCGTCGGCGACGAGCTCGAGCGTTCCGCGCGCGCCCGCACCTTCGAGGAAGCGGATCGCTCCCTCGAGCTCCGGTGCGACCGGAGGCCGGTCGGTGAAGAGGTGGCGCTCGAGGTGAGCGAGCTCGGGCGGCGCGACGTCGCCGTATCGAGGCGGCAGCTCCTCGATGCGCCCCGCCGCGAGCGAGCTCAGATCCTCGGACGTGCGCGTCAGCGAT
>VAXT01000181.1 GCA_005883245.1 Actinomycetota bacterium
TTCTTCCCTGAGGATGGGGAGGGCGATGCGCTCACAGGTCCCCATGGGCACTGTGGTCTCGACGAGGACGAGCGCGTCAGCCCGCATATGCCGGCCAATGGTGTGTAACGCTTGCTCGAAAGCTGCAAGGTTGACTTGAATCTCTGCAGCGTCGTGAACGGCGCGATCCTCGACGTCGAGGTGGACGTCGACGATGATCACGTCGGCAAGCGAGTAAGCCGTTTCGCAGGTCGTCGCACGAAGGTTCGCGCGCTCGTGCACGGCTTGGCGGAACAGCGGCGGTAGGTTTTCGTCAGGCGAATGGAACGGCGGCTCGCCCTCGTTGATCTTGCCAACTTTCCAGTAGCTCGCTGGTGTAGCGAGATCCACGCCGATCACGTAGTGCAGCGGCCTCCCGGCCTCGTCGGAAACGCTTGCGACGGCCGCGGCGACGGCTGAGCCGACGAAACCGAGGCCCTGCACGACAACGATCTGACCTCCCCTAAGACGGTGAGCCTCGGCGGACTCCGCGATCTCGCGGAATGTCGAACGAGACTCCGCCTCGGATGGGATCCGGAACACCGTTCCGTCCGGCGAGAACGAGACATGAAATGACTCGGGGAGGAGCTGCGGTTCCGCGCTCACCCGTCCTCGATAAAGGCGTGTGCCGCGCGCGGCGGGCCTAGGGAAGACTGGACGTCCGGGCCTCGCAGAAGAGGCACGCTCACCCGAGACCCCGCTCCTGCCGGACTCCATCGAGGTCGCTGCCTGCTGGCGTGCTGCCCGGTTTGCCGTTTCCGTTCGCTGCATTGCGCGGGTAACCGTTGGTCTGGCCGTTCTCAATCCAGACGCTGACCGCCCGCTCGTAGTCCTCCTGTCGGCCGATGTCGAACCAAAGGCCCTCATAGACGTACGCACCGACGGGCGCCCCCGCCGCCAGGAGCGTCTGAACGAGATCGGGGAAGTCGAAGTGCCCTTCGGCGGGGATGTGCTCGATGACGCTCGGCTCCATCACGTAGATACCCATGCTGACGGGAGAGGCGATCGTGGGCTTCTCCTCGTATTGCTGGACACGTGACGCGACGTCGAGATGGAGCATTCCGTAGTCGATCTTGATTACACGGTTGTGAGTCGCGATCGTCAACGCGTTGCCTTGCGCACGGTGGTAGTCGACGAGGTCGCGGTAGTCGAGCGTCGTCAACACGTCGCCGTTCATGACCATGAATGTGCTGTTCAGCCCGTCTACCAGGCGGAGTGGCGCCGCAGTTCCGAGAGCGGCTTCCTCGCGGACGTACGTAATGTTGACCTGACCGCGGTCGCGGCTGTCGAAGACAGCCTCGATCAGGTGTGCGAGGTAGCCGACGCAGAATTGGATGTCGACGACCCCCGCTTCCGCGAGTTGCCCGACCACGACCTCGAGGATCGCACGATCGCCCACAGGCATGAGTGGCTTTGGAAGCACAGAGGTGTACGGCGCCAGTCGTGTCCCACGACCTCCAGCGAGGATCACGGTGGTCACCGCTTCGAGGCTTTGCTTGCCGTTCGCGTGGCCGTGAGGCTGCGCGCCCGGGGTGCGGGGGTCGGGAATCTCGAACGGTCGCACGACCATGGCTACGACGCCTCCCCCTCTACGAGGATCGGCGACCTGGGCTCAGACGCAACGTCCGTGACGTTCGGTCGAGGGGTGCGTTTCGTGAGACGCCCCGTGTCCCGATGCACGGCAACTTCACGCCCTGTGGCGACGGCGTACAACGTCCACCAGAGAATCCTTGCGTCCATGGAGAACGAGTGGCGAGCCGCGTAGAGACGATCCATGCCGATCTTCTGCGGCAGGATCGTGTTCGTGTAATGCCCGACGCGGTCGTCGGGGTCGAGGACTTCGCCCTCACGAGCGAAGGCGAGCTGCGACAGACCGGTGATCCCGGGTCGGACGGACAGGATCTCGTCATAGGCCTCGCGCTCGAGCGCGACGAACGTCGGGTCCTCGGGTCGTGGACCGACCAGGCTCATCTCGCCTTTGAGGACGTTCCACAGTTGCGGTACCTCGTCGAGCTTGGTCCGGGCGAGAAAACCGCCAAGGCGGGTGAATCGCGCGTCATCAGGGGCAGCGAGGGCAGGCCCCGAGGCACCGTCGCGCATCTTCCTGAACTTCAGCATTCGTAGGACGTGCCCATTCCGGCCGACACGCCTACAGCGATAGAACGCCGGACCCCGGCTCTCGAGCCTCACAGCCACTGCCAATACGGCGATCAGCGGGCTGGCGAGGACGAGCAGCGATGCTGCGACCACGACGTCGAGCACTCGCTTGAGACCGCGGTCGAGCGCGGCAAAAAACGCAGGGCGCTCATGCCCCGCTCCGAGCACCGCCGTCCCAAGTCCTTGCTGCTGATTGCTGGAATCGTGCCGCAACGACTCCCACCTCTCTCCCCGGCACTCCCCAGTGCCTATGTCCGCCTTGTACCCTATCGACTGGCACGCCTTCGGTACCTACGCCTCGGTACCTACCGATATCTACTCAAAACGCCCTTTCGTTATGGCACATTCCCGCCAATTCCGCAAGGGCCAGATTCTGAACTTTCTGTGCACCTTCCTCTCTGTCCGAGCGTGCTCGTACACCCTACGACCAATAGACGTGGAGGGAGGCCGAAAGTTTCCGGCCACGCTAAGTTCTTACAGGTTCAACTAGTTCCGACTTCCGAGCAATGACGAGCTCACAGGCAGCTTCGAGCGCGAGATGGGTCGTGCCCCTGGTCGACGTGCTCGTCGACGACGAGCTCCGTTCCCTCGTCGACGAGGTCGTCGACTCGGGTTGGTGGAGCATGGGCCCGAGGGTCGGGGAGTTCGAGGCGGCCTTCGCCGAGTTGACCCACACGACACACGCCTTTGCGGTCGCAAACGGCACTGCCGCCCTGCACCTGGCGCTCCTCGCCGCCGGCTGCGGGCCGGGCGACGAGGTCATCCTGCCGTCGCTCAACTTCGTCGCCGCGGCGAACGCCATCGGGCACACGGGCGCGACGCCCGTCTTCTGCGACATCGTCGGTACCGACGACCTGAACCTCGACCCCGCTGACCTCGAGGCGGCCGTCACTCCGGCCACGAAGGCTGTGCTCCTGCTCCATTACGGAGGCTTCCCGTGCGACATCGCCGCCGTGCGCGCGCTCGCGGCGGAGCGAGGGCTGATCGTGATCGAAGATGCGGCGCACGCGCCCGGTGCGAGCTGGCACGGGGAGCCGTGCGGTTCGCTAGGGAGCGTCGGGTGCTTCAGCTTCTTCTCGAACAAGAACCTGCCGGTCGGCGAAGGGGGGATGATCGTCACCGACGACGACGACCTTGCGGAGCGACTGCGCCTCCTTCGGTCACACGGCATGACGACGCTGACCTGGGAGAAGCACCGAGGGCACGCGGCGAGCTACGACGTCGTCGCGCAGGGCTTCAACTACCGCCTCGACGAAATCCGGGCGGCCATAGGCCTTCGTCAGCTCAGTCGGTTGCCCGAAGAGAATGCTCAGCGGCGCGCGATCGCAGCTACGTACCGCGACCGGCTGGCCGACGTGGAGGACATCTCGATGCCGTTCGGAGCCGTCGCAGACGGGACGACAACCGCGCAGCACCTTTTCGTATTACCGAGAGCTCGGCTCACGTCGGCCCCTTCCCCAGACCGAGGCAATCGCTCCGCGCATCATCACCTTGCCGCTCTACGGGCACATGACGGGCGAGCAGGTCGACCTCGTTGTCCACGCCCTCAGCGAGACGCTCCAGGTCGCTTAGACACGCTGCGCGAAGCGCGGCGGGACCAATTCTCAAAACGTCCACTCGCCGTTCTCCTGGACGACCTCGCCGTCGAGCTCGATTCGGCCGCCCTGACGTAGATCTTTGACCATGTCCCAGTGGGTGGCCGACTGGTTGTGGCCGCCCGCGATCGGGATCCCCGCTCCGATCGCGAGATGGATCGTCCCGTAGATCTTCTCGTCGAAGAGCGTGTTCCGCATGTGCCGCTGGATGCCCGGATTGCACCCGATCCCGAACTCGCCGAGCACGCGCGCACCCTCGTCGATGTCGAGCGCCCGCATCAGGACATCCTCGTTCGAGGTCGCCGATGCCTCGACCACGCGCCCGCCCTCGTAGCGCATCCGCACGCCGTCGACGACGTCCGGTTCATGGACGGCCGGGAACTCGGAGAAGCTGACGACGCCTTCCGTCGAGTCCTCGACCGGGCAGTAGAAGACCTCGCCGCCGGGCATGTTCAGGTGCCCGTCGTCGATCTCGCCCTCACGGCCGGCGATGCTGAAGCGGAGATCCGTCTCGTGGCCGACGATCCGCACCTCCTCGGCGGGATCGAAGCGCTCCTTGATCCGCTTCATCTTCTCGCCCTCGGCGTCCCAGTCGAGCAGCACCGAGCCGAACAGGAAGTCCTCGAACTCGCGGACGCTCATGCCGGCCTCCTGGGCGAGCGCTGGAGTCGGGTAGCGGCACGTGACCCAGGGGATGTCGAGCGCGAGCCGGCGGGCGATGAGCGGACGCGCCCCGGTCGTGATCGCCTGGTGCTGCTCCTGGGGGAGGCCGACTCCGTCGCGCGTGTTCTCGGGCGCGCCGACGCGGATCCACGCGTCGCACTCGTCCTCGATCTTGACCCGCAGCGGCGAGCGCTCGGCGACGAGCTCCGGCGGCGCGGTTTCCGCCCAGACGGTCTCGAAGGGCCAGAAGTCCATCCCCGAGAAGCTGAGCTGGACGAGCGGGACCGCCTGACGGCGGCCGATCCCCCGGATGATCTCCTCGATCAGCGGGCGGGCGTGCGTGCTGCCGACGACGACGACCTCCCAGCCGGGCTGGACGTCGACACAGCGCTCGACGAGCAGGCGCGCATATTGCTCGATGCGTGGATCAGCCACGATTCCCCCTTGCTATACTCGGACTTAGATTTTTTCCAGTCACAGGACTAAAGGAGCTCAAGCACATGGCGAAGACCATTGGAATCGACCTCGGCACGACCAACAGCTGCATGGCCGTGCTCGAGGGCGGTGAGCCTACCGTCATTCCGAACGCCGAGGGCGGCCGCACGACGCCGTCCGTCGTCGCGTTCACAGTTCGGCGAGGTCTCCGAAGAGATGAAGATCGTCCCGTACGAGGTCGTCCAGGGCGAGAACGGAGACGTGCGCGTCAAGGCCGAGGGCAAGGAGTACGCGCCGCCGGAGATCTCGGCGATGATCCTCCAGAAGCTGAAGACGGACGCCGAGGCGTACCTCGGCGAGCCGGTCGCCGACGCGGTGGTCACCGTCCCGGCCTACTTCAACAACGCGCAGCGCGAGGCGACCAAGGACGCCGGCAAGATCGCCGGCCTCAACGTCGTCCGCATCATCAACGAGCCGACCGCCGCGTCGCTCGCGTACGGGCTCGACAAGGAGCACGACCAGACAATCCTCGTCTGGGACCTCGGCGGCGGCACCTTCGACGTCTCGATCCTCGAGCTCGGCGAGGGCGTCTTCGAGGTGAAGGCGACGAACGGCGACAACCACCTGGGCGGCGACAACTTCGACAAGGCGATCGTCGACTGGATGGTCGCGGAGTTCAAGAAAGACCAGGGCATCGACCTGGCCGCCGACAAGATGGCGCTCCAGCGGCTGTACGAGGCCGCGGAGAAGGCGAAGATCGAGCTGTCGTCGACGATGACGACGCAGGTCAACCTGCCGTTCATCACCGCGACGCAGGAAGGGCCGAAGCACCTCGACCTGCAGCTCACGCGCGCGAAGCTCAACGAGCTGACCGCGGACCTGCTCAAGCGGACGGTCGAGCCGACGAAGCAGGCGCTCGCGGACGCCGGCCTCGAGCCGGCCGCGATCGACCACGTCGTCCTCGTCGGCGGCATGACCCGCATGCCCGCCGTGGTGGACGAGGTCAAGGAGCTGATCGGCAAGGAGCCGCACAAGGGCGTCAACCCGGACGAGGTGGTCGCGGTCGGCGCGGCCATCCAGGGCGGCGTCCTCAAGGGCGAGGTCAAGGACGTGCTGCTGCTCGACGTGACCCCGCTCTCGCTCGGCATCGAGACGAAGGGCGGCGTCTTCACGAAGCTGATCGACCGCAACACGACGATCCCGACCAAGAAGTCGGAGGTCTTCTCGACGGCGGAGGACAACCAACCGTCGGTCGAGATCCACGTCGCTCAGGGCGAGTCGGAGATGGTTGCCTTCAACAAGACGCTCGGCAAGTTCCAGCTTGTCGGCATCCCGCCGGCGCCGCGGGGCATGCCGCAGATTGAGGTCGGCTTCGACATCGACGCGAACGGCATCATCCACGTGTCCGCGAAGGACCTCGGCACCGGGAACGAGCAGCAGATCAAGATCGAAGGCGGCTCGGGCCTGAGCGAGGACGAGGTGTCGCGGATGATGCAGGACGCCGAGTCACACCGCGACGAGGCGCACAAGCTGCGTGAGCTTGCGGACGCGCGGAACATGGCGGAGCAGCTGGCGTACCAGACCGAGCGCACGCTGGGCGAGCACCGCGACAAGCTCGACGAGGCCGAGGCCTCGACGATCGAGGGTCGCATCATGGAGCTGAAGGGCGTGCTCGAGAGCTCGGACGTGAACGAGATCCGCGAGAAGACGCAGGCGCTGCAGGAGGCCTCGCAGAAGCTCGCCGAGGCCGTCTACGCCCAGGCGACCGCGCAGCAGGCGCAGTCGTCCGCGGGCGGGAACGGCGCCGAGTCGTCGGATGACGAGGTCGTCGAGGAGGGCGACTACGAGGTCATCGACGAGGAAGAGGAGGCCAAGAAGGCCTAGTCCGCGGACCTGGTCCCGGGACACGGCCCCAACGGCCACGCCCCGGGACCAGGTCCCGAGACATGTGCTGAGACGACATGCCTGAGAACGTTGAGAACAACGAGCACGCCGAGCAGGCGGTGTCAGCGGAGGAGACGGAGCTCGAGGCGCTCCGGAACGAGAACGAGGAGCTGATCGACACGCTCCAGCGCCTCCAGGCCGACTTCGACAACTACCGCAAGCGGGCCGCGCGCGATCAGGAAGCTCTGGTCGCGCGCGCCGGCGAGCGGATCGTCAAGGAGCTGCTGCCGATCCTCGACGACCTGGAGCGCGCGCTCGAGGCCGCCGAGCAGCACGAGGAAGCGAAGCTCGAGGACGGCGTCCAGCTCGTCCACCGCCAGCTCGAGCAGCTCCTCGCGAAGGAGGGGCTTGCCGCCGTCGAGACCGACGGCCGGTTCGACCCGCACGTCCACGAAGCGCTCCTGACCCAGCCCTCCGAAGCAGACGAGGGCTCCGTGATCGAGGTGCTCCAGAAGGGCTACCGCCTCGGCGACCGCGTGCTGCGCCCGGCGAGGGTGGTGGTCGCGGGGCCGAAGGAGGAGGGCCCGAGTGGCGACTCGCTCTAAGGACCTCTACGACGCGCTCGGCATCTCGCGGGGCGCGTCGCAGGACGAGATCAAAAAGGCGTACCGCAAGCTCGTCCGCCAGTACCACCCGGACAAGAACCCGGGCGACGAGGAGGCGGAGGAGCGCTTCAAGGAGATCCAGGGCGCGTACGACGTCCTCTCCGATCCCGAGAAGCGCAAGCAGTACGACGCCTTCGGCTCGGCCGACGGGCGTCCGGGCGGCTTCCCCGGAGGCGGTGCCGGAGGGTTCGACTTCGACTTCCGGGTCAACGTCTCGTTCGAGGACGCGCTTCGGGGCGTCGAGACGCAGATCCCGGTCGAGCTCGATACGACGTGCCGCGAGTGCGGCGGCTCCGGCGCGCAGCCGGGCACGGCACCGATCGTCTGCCCGGACTGCCGCGGCCGGGGCGTGATCACCGAGAGCCAGGGCCTCTTCGGCCTCTCCCACACGTGCCCGCGTTGCCGCGGGAACGGCACCGTGATCGAGAAGCCGTGCCCTCGCTGTCACGGCACCGGTCGCGAGCGGCGAACGAAGCGGTACAAGGTCAAGATCCCCGCCGGGGTCAAGAACGGGACGCAGATCCGGCTCAAGGGCAAGGGCGAGCCGGGCTACGGCGGCGGGCCCCCGGGCGATTTGATCGTCGTAACTCGTGTGGCGGACTCGCCGCTCTACAAGCGGCGCGGCTCGGACCTCGAGGTCGAGGTCCCCCTGACGTTTGCCGACGCGGTGCTCGGGGCGAAGGTCGAGGTGCCGACGCCCGAGGGCCCGGTCTCGCTGAAGGTCCCCGCCGGCTCGGAGAGCGGCAAGCTGTTGCGGATCAAGGGCCGCGGCGCGCCGAAGCTGAAGGGCAAGGGCAAGGGCGACGTGCTCGCGCGGCTGAAGATCGCGGTGCCCAGGAAGCCGAACAAGAAGGAGCGCGAGCTGCTCGAGGAGCTCCAGAAGGTGCAGAAGGCGTGAGCAGGCGAAAGCTCGAACGAGCCGCGCTGATCCTGGCCATCCTCTTCGTCACGGCGAGCATCGTCAACGCCATCGATCTCGGGCCCAAGTGGCTCGCCGTCGTGGTGGGCGTTTTTGCAGCGCTCACGGGCGTGATGGTCCTCGATTGGTACCGAGCCCGGCGACTGAGGACACGGAGAGCTCGCTGATGGACGACCGGCCTCGCTACATGATCAGCGTCGCCGCCGACCTCGTCGGGATGCACCCGCAGACGCTGCGCATCTACGAGTCGAAGGGCCTCGTCACTCCGCAGCGGACCGCGGGCAACACCCGTCTCTACTCGGAGGCCGACCTCGAGCGCCTGCGTCTCATCCAGCAGCTGACGACCGAGCTCGGGCTCAACCTCGCCGGCGTCGAGCAAGTGATCCGGCTCGAGGAGCAGATCCGCCGCATGCAGCGCACGATGGAGCGTCTCGAGCGCGACATGCGCGAGGCCATCGCGCAGGTGCACAAGCAGTACCGCCGCGACCTGGTCCCTTACGACCCTGAAAGGGCGCAACTCGTGCGGGCCCGTAGAGCCCCGTGCCGCCAGCGGTGTCAGGCGTGGTCGGAGCCCGGCTTCGCCGGGCGTGAGGCCACGCCGGCCAGGAGCGTGAGGACATGGACTTCCAGAGGCTGACGGTCAAATCGCAGGAGGCTATCGCCGCCGCGCAGGAGCTCGCGCGCCGCCGCGGTAACCCGGAGATCATGCCCGGGCACCTGCTCGTCGCGCTCCTCGACCAGGAGCTGCCGCAGACGCTGCTCGGCGAACAGGCGGCCGAGGTGCGCGCCAAGGCCGAGGCGGATCTCGCCAGCCTGCCCTCGCTGCAGGGCGCGGCGCAGCAGCCCGGCGCCTCGACCGCGTTCTCACGCGTCCTCGACCGCGCCGAGAACGAGATGCGCAAGCTCGAGGACGAGTTCGTCTCGACCGAGCACCTGCTGCTCGCGCTCGACGTCGTCCCGCGCGACGCGCTGCTCGCGAAGCTGAAGGAAGTCCGCGGCGGCCAGCGCGTCACGTCGCAGGATCCCGAGGGCACGTACCAGGCGCTCGAGAAGTTCGGCCGCGACCTGACCGAGCTCGCCGAGCAGGGCAGGCTCGACCCGGTCATCGGCCGCGACGAGGAGATCCGGCGCCTGATCCAGGTGCTGTCGCGGCGCACGAAGAACAACCCGGTGCTGATCGGCGATCCGGGCGTGGGGAAGACCGCGATCGTGGAGGGCCTCGCCCAGCGGATCGTGGCCGGCGACGTGCCCGAGGGGCTGAAGGGCAAGCGCGTCTGGGCGCTCGACATCGGCGCGCTCCTCGCCGGCTCGAAGTACCGCGGCGAGTTCGAGGAGCGGATCAAGGCCGTGCTCGCAGAGATCAAGAATGCAGCGGGCGAGATCGTCCTCTTCATCGACGAGCTGCACACGATCGTCGGGGCCGGCGCGGCCGAGGGCGCAGTCGACGCCGCGAACCTGCTCAAGCCGATGCTGGCGCGCGGCGAGCTGCGCGCGATCGGCGCGACGACGCTCGACGAGTACCGCAAGCACATCGAGAAGGACGCCGCGCTCGAGCGCCGGTTCCAGCCGGTCTTCGTCGGCGAGCCGTCCGTCTCGGACACGATCGCGATCCTGCGCGGGCTCAAGGAGCGCTACGAGGCGCACCACGGCGTGCGCATTCGCGACGCGGCACTGGTCGCGGCCGCCGTCCTCTCCGATCGCTACATCTCGGACCGCCAGCTGCCGGACAAGGCGATCGACCTGATCGACGAAGCCGCGTCGCGGCTGCGCATGGAGATCGACTCCGCCCCGCTCGAGCTCGACGAGGCCGAGCGCCGCGTCCGCCAGCTCGAGATCGAGCTCGCCGCGATGGGCAAGGAGTCGAAGGAGCGGCGCGAGCCGGTCGAGCGCGAGCTGGCCGAGGCCAAGGAGCGCCGCAACGACCTCGCCGCGCGCTGGTCGCGCGAGAAGGAGGCGCTCGACCGCGTCAGCGAGATCAAGCGCTCGATCGACGAGCTGCGCATGGAGGCCGAGCGGGCGGAGCGGCATGGCGACCTCCAGCGCGTCGCCGAGATCCGCTACGGCGAGTTGCCCGAGCTCGAGCGCGAGCTCGAGGAGCGCGTCGAGCCCGAGTTCGAGCCGATGGTCAAGGAAGAGGTCGACGATGACGACGTCGCCGCCGTTGTTGCCCGCGGGACCGGCATCCCAGTCTCGCGGCTGCTCGAGGGCGAGACCGAGAAGCTGATCCACATGGAGGAGCGGCTGCACCAGCGCGTGGTCGGCCAGGAGCAGGCCGTCGCGGCGGTGGCCAACGCGCTGCGGCGCGCACGCTCGGGCCTCCAGGATCCGAACCGCCCGATCGGCTCGTTCGTCTTCCTCGGCCCAACGGGCGTGGGGAAGACGGAGCTGGCGCGCGCCCTTGCCGAGTTCATGTTCGACGACGAGCGGGCCATGGTTCGCCTGGACTCCTCGACGAGATCGAGAAGGCCCACCCCGAGGTGTTCAACATCCTGCTCCAGGTGCTCGACGACGGGCGCCTGACCGACGGCCAGGGCCGCACGGTCGACTTCCGGAACACCGTCCTGATCATGACCTCGAACGTCCGCACCGAGGAGGCGATGCGCGAGACGTTCCGGCCCGAGTTTCTGAACCGGATCGACGAGATCGTCGAGTTCGAGCCGCTGACCCGCGACCAGATCGGCGAGATCGTCGAGCTCCAGCTCGCGCGGCTGCGGGCGCGGCTCGCCGAGCGGGGTCTGTCCCTGGATCTAACCAACGCGGCGAAGGAGTACCTCGCCGAGGCCGGCTGGGACCCGACCTACGGCGCGCGGCCGTTGAAGCGGGCGATCCAGCGCCTCGTCGAGAACCCGCTCGCGCTGCGGCTCCTCGAGGGCGAGTTCGAGGAGGGCGACACCGTGCGCGTAGACGTGGAGAGCGGCGAGCTCATGTTCGAGAAAGCTCCCGCAGCAGCACCCGCACCAGCGTAGGAGGAAGACTATGGGGAAGAAGAGTCCTGAAGAGCGGCGTGCTCAACGTGAGGAGTGGGACCGCAACACCCGCGAGTTCGCGGCCATGTACGAGCGCCTGAAAGCACGTTGGCATGCCGAGGACGAGCGTCGAGAGCGTCGGCGCCGCTTTCTCCGCCGCGTTCTTCCTTTCCGTCGCGCCGCATAGCTTGTCCGCAACAATCGGGCCATGAGCACGATCGTCGCGCCGGCCGAGGTCGAGGTTCAGGAGCCCGCCTCGGACGAAGGGGTCGAGCAGGAGCGGCCGTGGGTCGTGATCGTCTGGAACGACCCGATCAACCTCATGTCGTACGTCACCCTCGTCTTCCAGAAGCTCTTCGGCTTCAGCCTCCAGAAGGCGACCCGGCTGATGCTCCAGGTGCACAACGAGGGCAAGGCGGTCGTCTCCAGCGGGAACCGCGAGAAGTCGGAGCTCGACGTGGCGCGGCTGCACGCGCACGGGCTCTGGGCGACGATGCAGCAGGACTAGTGCCCCTCCCGGCAATGCATGTCGGCCTCTGGCCCGCGATCACGCGGCGCCAGAACCCACCCTCGCTCTTACCAAGGCTACGAGCCTTGGCTGCGAGCGAGTGCGGCCTCTGGCTTGGTGCTCGCAACCCAGAGACTCGACTGCATCACCGGAAGGGGCACTAGTGTTTTCGCAACGACACTTCCAGCGCAGGGGAGACGAGGTTCGGCTGCGCCTCGACGCGCACGAGCGCCTGCTGCTGAGCGAGCTCCTCGACGAGCTCGAGCGCCTGCTCGACGACCCGGACGACCCGGAGCTCAGCCGCCTATTCCCACCCGCATACTCCGAGCCGGCGGACGACGAGCAGTACCGCTCGCTTGTTCGTGACCAGCTCGTCTCGGGCCGCTCGAAGGCGCTGGCGACCGTCCGCAAGACGCTCGTCGCCGAGACACTCGACCTCGAGCAGGCGGACCAATGGCTGCGCGCGCTGAACGACATGCGACTCGTGCTCGGAACGCGCTGGGACGTGACGGAGGATCTCGACTACGGGAAGCTCGACGTCGACGAGCCACGCGGGCGCGAGCTGGCGGTCTACGGCTACCTGTCCTGGCTCCAGGAGCAGCTGGTCGAGGCGCTCGCGCCGACGTAGATACGGTCCGCGTGTGTCCGAGCCTACGAACGAGGTCTCTCCCGCCGAGCGGACCGTCGGCCAGCTGATCGCCGATGCGATCAAGCTCTACGGGCACCGGTTCTGGCGCGGGCTCGGGCTCGGGATACCGGCGGCCGCCTTCACCATCGGCGCCTCCTTCCTCGACGGCGGGGCGCGGGTCGGTTGGGGGATCGTCGTCGGCCCGTTCGCGCTCGCGCTCAGCTACGTCTGGGCGGTCACGGTGGCGACCGATGGGCGGAACGCGACCGGGCGGGCACTGATCGTCGGCGCAGTCGCCTTCCTGCCGCTCGCGGCCTCGCGCGTGCTCGTGTTCACCGGGGTCTACTTCGTCGCGCTTGCCTGGTTCGCGCTCCTCGGCCTCGCCGTTCCGAGCGTCCTTGTCGAAGGGCGGGGCCTCGAGGACGCGCTGCGACACGGCTTCCGGCTCGCGCGAGCCGACTTCGTCCACGCGTTCGGCACCGTGGCCGCGCTCGCGATCGTCGTCATTGTCTCGATTTTCTCGCTCTCGCTCCTGCTGGCCGGCTTCGGCGCGCAGAGCATCACGGCGTCCGCGGTCATGGCCGTCGTCGTCATGTCGCCGCTCTTCTTCCTCGGCTGCGCACTCCTCTATCTCGACCAGAAGGCGCGGTTAGAGTCGGGCTCACCACGAACAAGGAGGCGCGATGCCCGTCTACATCATGCTCTCGAGCCTGACCGTGCAGGGCGTACAGACGCTGAAATCGAATCCGGACCGGTTGCGCGAGGTGAACCGTGACGTCGAGGAGCTCGGTGCGAAGGTGCTGCACCAGTGGGCCACGCTCGGTCCGTTCGACTTCGTGAACGTCGTCGAGGCACCGGACGCTGCGACGATCGCCCGCGTGTCGATCGCCCTCGGCGCGCGCGGGAGCGCGAAGCTCCAGACGCTGACGGCGCTCGACATCGAGGAATTCCTGGGCGCAGTCACGTAGTCCAAATCCGCGCCTGACTGTGCTATGCCTCTCGGCAGGAGGCAGGCATGGTCGGAAGCATCATCGCGAGACAGAGCGAGCTTGCGGCCCTCGATGACTTCCTCGCGAGCTCGGACCAATGGCCGCGGGCGCTCTTCTTCGAAGGAGCCGCGGGCATCGGGAAGACGCGCCTGTGGCGAGAAGGCCTCGAGCGGGCGCAATCGCACGGCGTGCGCGTGCTCGCGACCCGTCCGGGCAGCGCCGAGGTCCGCCTCGCGTTCGCCGGTCTCGCCGACCTCTTGCGGGACGACCTGGACGAGGTCCTCGTCCGGCTGCCGGCCCCGCAGCGGCGGGCTCTTGCAGTGTCCTTGTTGGTGGAAGACGCGGAAGGGGTTGCACCCGACGATCGTGCCGTAGCGGCCGCATTTCTCGGGGCGCTTCGCATCGTCGCGGCCGACGGTCCGGTCCTCGTCGCGGTCGACGACGTGCAGTGGCTGGACGCTGCGTCGGCGCGGACGCTCGCGTTTGCGCTCAGACGGCTGGACGACGAACACGTCGGCGTACTCGCCACGATCCGCATCTCATCCGAGGAGACGGAGCCGGCCGAGCTCATGAGTGCGCTTCACCACGAGAGGTTGAGCCGCGTCTCTCTCGCGCCCATAAGCGTCGGCGCCCTCTACGAGCTGGTCGGCGAACGACTTCACGCGAGGCTCTCACGGGCGACATTGCTGCGGCTCCACGACACCTCGGCAGGCAATCCGTTCTACGCGCTCGAGCTCGCACGGGCGCTCGTCGAATCGGGACAGGAGCCGGGCCCGACCGAACCGTTGCCCGTGCCGGCCGGGCTGCGCGAGCTCGTCGTAGGCCGGCTCAGCAGGCTCACCCCGCGGGCGCGAGAGGCGCTGCTGTTCGCTGCGGCTCTGAATCAGCCGACGCTGGAGCTCGTCGGGGACGACTCCGCCGTACAGGAGGCGGTCGACGAAGGAGTCGTCGAGCTGGAGGGTGAGGCGATCCGGTTCACGCATCCGTTGCTGGCCTCGATCCACTACGCGAGCGCGTCCCCGAAGCGGCGCCGTGACTTACACGAGCGTCTCGCAAAGGTCGTGCGCGAGCCCGAAGAGCGTGCACGGCACCTCGGCCTGGCGATCGAGGGCACCGACGAGGCCGTGGCCGAGGCGCTCGAGGCTGCGGCGCACCGGGCTCACGACCGGGGCGCGCTCGTCGCGGCGGCGGAGCTCATGGATGACGCCCAGAGCCGGACGCCGGAGTCGATGACGACCGAGCTCAGGCGGCGCCGGCTGGCGACGGCCGAGGCCCACTACGCCGCCGGCGATCGCGATCGGGCGCTGAAGCCGCTCGACGAGGAGCTCGAGCGCAGCGCATCCGGGCCGGAGCGGGCCGAGGTGCTCTGGAGGATCGGCAAGATCAAGTTCGAGGGGAAGGACACCCGCGTCGGCCTCGAGTACTTCCAGCACGCGCTTGAGGAAACCGGCGACGACGATCGCCTCCGCGCCTGCATCCTCGAGAGCCTGTCCTTCCCGGTCGTCAAGCAGCAAGGCTTCCGCGCGGGGAGGGACTACGCACGGGAGGCCGTGGAGCTTGCCGACCGGGTTGGAGACAAGGCGACGCTTGCCCGCGCGCTCGGCCAGCTCGGCTACCTCGAGTGGATGTGCGACGAGGGCGTCAAGACCGAGTTGTTCGAGCGTGCGATAGCGCTGGAAGACGAGCTCGGTGGGCTCGACCTCGACTACGGTCCGAGCGGCAGGTACGCGCGGGTGCTCTACGACAGCGGCTGCTACGACACGGCCCGACCCTTGCTCGAGCACCTCGTCGAGCTGGGCCGCGAATCGGGGGACGCCGCCGTCAACATGCCGCTCTTCCTGCTCGCCAACATCGAGCTCGAGATCGGTGACTGGACGAGCGCGGAGGAGCACGCGTGGGAGGCGTATGAGATCGCCGTGCAGACCGGGCGTGAGGCCGCCGAACCTCGCGGCCTGTTCACGCTCGCTCGGCTCGAGGGACTCCGCGGCGATTCGGAAGACGCACGCAAGCACGGCGAGCAAGCGCTCGTGATGACGGAGGGGCGCGGCTGGAACTCCGGGGGCCCGCGCGGTGCGCTCTGCGTCCTCGAGCTCACGTACGAGAACTACCCAGCCGCCTATGAGGTCGTGCTGCCTGCGATCGAGACATATCGGAAGCTCGGCGTCGCGATCGTTGGCCAGATTCTCGACGCCTGCGAAGCTCTGGCCGGCATGGGCCGGCCCGCCGAAGGCCGGGAGCTTCTCGAGGAAGGGTTCGAGAGGGCCGCGGCGATGATGCAGCTTCCGTGGCCGACGGCCGCCGCCGCCCGCGCCTGCGGCCTACTCGCGGAGGCGGAGGACGATCTGGAACGTGCCGAAAGCGAGCTCGAACAGGCCGTT
>VAXT01000182.1 GCA_005883245.1 Actinomycetota bacterium
GGACCAGTGGCGACACACGCGTTCCCGTCCTGGGCCGAGACCATCACCCCCAACGACTACGTCCTCGAGATCGACGAAGGGACCGCCGTCAAGCACGTCCTCGTCGACACACGCGCGGCCGACGAGGTCCTGTGAACGCGTACCTCCTCGCCGGCACGGTGCTGCTCGCCGCACTCTTCCCGCTCGGCCTGTTCGCCGCACTCGCCCCGCCCCTCGACGGCCTCGTCGCCGTACAGCTCGGCGCAACCGTCTGCACGCTCGTGTTCCTGCTTCTTGCAGAAGGGTTCGGGAGGTCCGTGTACTTCGGCGTCCCGCTCGTGCTGTCCGTCGGCTCGTTCGTGGGCAGCCTCGCCTGCGCCCGCTTCTTCGACCGCCTCGAGTGAGCGCGCACGACCTCGCCATCGACGTCCTGCTGGGGCTGGGCGCAGGCATCGAGCTGCTGTGCTGCGCAGGCGTTCTCCTCGCCCGGGACACGCTCGACCGCCTGCACTACTCCGCGGCTGCGGCGACGCTCGGGCCGGTCCTGATCGCGGCCGCGATCCTGATCGACGAATCGCTCTCCTCCTCCGGGATCACGACGCTCGTCGTCGTCGCCTTCCTGATCGCTCTGGGCCCGGGCCTCACGATCGCGACGGCCCGCGCAACGCATCCGCGCCACGAGGATCGTGTCCTGCGGCTCGGGGAGCCAGAGGAGGAGCCCGGGTGATCGTCCTCCAGGTCGTCTCACTCGCGCTCGTCGCATCGGGGGCGGTCGCAGTCGTCCTCGTTCGCGACCTGGCCAGGCAGGCGCTCGTGAACGCGCTCTACGGCCTCGCGCTGGCGGTGCTCTTCCTCGTTCTCCAGGCCCCCGACGTCGCGCTGTCGGAGGTGGTCGTCGGCGCGATCGCCGTTCCGCTCGTCCTGCTGGCGGCGATCCGGAGAGTCGGGAGGCGGACGTGAGCGCCCGAGCCCGGCTGGCGCTCTTCGCGGCCGGCGCAGTCGGTCTCGCCGCCCTCCTCGCCTGGGGCTTCTCCGGGCTCGCCGATTTCGGCCACTATCCGGGACCGTACGGCGACGTGCTGAACCGAGTGGCCGTCAGGCAACGTCACGTGACGAGCGTCGTCGCGGCGACCGTCTTCGACTACCGAGGCTTCGACACGCTCGGCGAGGAGTTCATCCTCTTCGCGTCGGCAGCCGGAGTGGCGCTTCTCCTGCGCGAAGCGCGCGAGCGGGACGCCGTGCTCCGCGACCCCGTCGCCGACCGGACGGTCCGGGCGGTCGGGCTCCTGCTCGTCGGGCCCGCGGTGCTGCTCGGCCTGTACGTGGTCGCCTTCGGATACCTCAGCCCCGGAGGCGGTTTCCAGGGCGGCGTCCTGCTGGCGGCGGGGCTCGTCCTCGTCTGGGCAGCCGGCAGCTACCGGGCGTACTCGCGGGTCAGCCCCACGACGGTCGTCGACCTCGCCGAGGGCCTCGCCGCCGCGGCGTTCCCGGCCCTCGGACTGGCTCTTCTCGCCTCCGGCGGGGCATTCCTCGAGAACGTCCTGCCACTCGGGACGCGCGGCAGCCTGCTCTCGGGCGGCACGATCCCCCTGCTCAACTGGACCGCCGCGATCACGGTCACGGCCGCCGTCACGCTGATCGTCGCCGAATTCCTCGAGGAGCTCGCCGTCCCGCTCCGGAGGCCGACTCGATGAGCTACCTGCCCTATGCCGTCGCGGGCTGGATCTTCCTCGTCGGCCTGTACGGGATCGTCACCAGCCGAAACCTCATCCACCTGATCGTCTGCGTGAGCGTCGTCCAGTCCTCGACGTACGTCCTCCTGCTCACGATCGGATACAAGGAGCACGGGACGGCGCCGATCTTCAAAGACCTCCCGCTCGCCGAATCACAGCGGGCTGTCGATCCGGTCGTTCAGGCGCTGACGCTGACGGACATCGTCGTCGGCGTCACCGTGCTTGCCCTGCTCCTCGCACTGGCGCTCGATGCGCATCGGGCGACGGGCACGCTCGACCCGGACGAGCTGCGCGCCCTGAAGGGCTGATGGACTGGCTGGCCCCGCTTCCGGTCGCAGTGCCTCTGCTCGCCGCCGCGGCGCTGACGGCCTTTGGACAGTTTGCCCCGCCCCGCGTGGACGACCTGACCGGCATCCTCGCCGCCGCGGCGTCGACCGTCTTCTCTGCCCTGCTGCTGGCGGAGGCCCGCGGCGACCTGGTCGTCCACTGGTTCGGCGGGTGGCGGCCGAACGGCGGAGTCGCACTCGGTATCTCGTTTGTCGTCGACGAGCTCGGCGCCGGCCTCGCGCTTCTCGCCGGTGTGCTCGTGACGGCCTCGCTCGTCTTTGCCTGGCGCTACTTCGACGAGGTGGGGACGCTCTTTCACGTCCTCATGCTCCTGTTCCTCGCCGGCATGGTCGGCTTCGTCCTCTCGGGCGACCTCTTCAACATGTTCGTCTTCTTCGAGGTGATGGGCGTCTCGGCCTATGCCCTCACCGCGTACCGGATCGAGGACCGGAGCGCCGTGCAGGGAGCGATCAACTTCGCAGTCGTCAACTCGCTCGGCGCGTTTCTGCTCCTGATCGGCATCGCCCTCCTCTACGGGCGGACCGGCGCCCTCAATCTCGCGCAGATGGGGAACGCAGTGACGACTGCGAGCCCGGACGGCCTCCTCGTCGTCGCGTTCGCGCTACTCGCCACGGGCTTCCTGGTCAAGGCGGCCGCGGTCCCCTTCCACTTCTGGCTCGCCGATGCCTATGCCGTCGCGCCGACGACGGTCTGCGTCGTGTTCGCGGGAGTGATGAGCGACCTCGGGATCTACGCGCTCGCCCGCATCTACTGGACGGTCTTCTCGGGCCCGTTCGCGAGCGAGGCGGGCGCCGTGCGTGCGGTGCTCCTGGGCGCAGGAATCCTGACCGCGCTCGTGGGCGCGGCGATGTGCTTCCTGCAGCGGCACCTCAAGCGCCTGCTCGCCTTCGCGGTCATCAGCCATCTCGGCGTGTTCCTGTCCGGCGTCGCCCTGCTCGATCCCAGGGGGCTCGCGGGGGCGGGGGCCTACGTGGGCGCGCATGGGTGCTTCCTGCAGCGGCACCTCAAGCGCCTGCTCGCCTTCGCGGTCATCAGCCATCTCGGCGTGTTCCTGTCCGGCGTCGCCCTGCTCGATCCCAGGGGGCTCGCGGGGGCGGGGGCCTACGTGGGCGCGCATGGGCTTCTGATCGGTGGGCTCTTCATCTCAACGGGAATGCTCCGGCGGCGAGCGGGAAGCGTCGACGAGCTCGCGCTCCACGGGCGCGGCAGAGCGCTTCCCGTGCTGCGCGCGGTCGTGCTTGCGGGAGTGGTCGGGCTGACGGGACTGCCGCTTCTCGGCGTCTCGCTCGGGCACTCGCTGCTCGCCGAAGGAGCGCACGAGGCCGGCTACCCGTGGCTTCCCGCCGTCGTCACGCTCGCCGCGGCGATCGTCGCCGGAGCTCTCCTCCGCGCCTGGGCACGCGTCTTCCTCGGCGCGGGCCCGCGTCAGGATGCGCTGCTCTCGCCCGAGCCCGAAGAAGAGGAATCGGTCTCCGAGGAACCGAGCTCGCTACGCCTGGCCACCGCGACGGTGCTCGTCGCAGCGGGCCTCTTGCTTCCACTCGCACCTGGACTGCCTGGACAGCTCGTGCAAGCTGCGGAGCGCTTCCAGGACCGGCCGGCGTACGCCGGAGCCGTCCTCGACGGCCGCCCGCTCCCGGCCGAGACGGCGGTCCACGTTCAGCGGATCACGCTTGACGCGGCGTTCTACGGGCTGGCGGCGCTCGCCGGCGGCGTGCTGATCGCGACGATGGCGCTGACGCCCGCACGCAGACGGCTCTCGGGCCTCGGGCGGCGCGCCGATCCTCTGGTCCGCGGCCTGCGCGCCGTACACAGCGGCCACGTCGGCGACTACACGGCCTGGTTCGTCTTCGGAACCGCCGTTCTAGGAGTCCTGCTCTCGCTCGGCGTGCACTAGGTGCGCGTCACGGTCCACGTCACGCCGCCGTCTTCCGAGCGCCAGAGCACCGTGCCTTCCTCCCGGCGCGTGAAGGCGGTCACGTCGAAGCCGTGCAACGTGATCTCGGGCCAGTGCACCTCGAACGAGCGCACGAGGACGTCGCCGCCCACCGCTGGCAGGATGCGATTGCGGACCGACCCGTTCTGGGCGAAGCGGAGCAGCGGAGCCCGGTCGAACCCGAATCCGCCCACGCGGCGGCTGACGAGCGCAGCCGCCCCTCCGGGAACGGGCTCCACGTCCACGATTGCGCCCTTTCCGGCGGCGACGCGGACGCCCTTGAGGCCACGAGGACCGGGCGGCCAGGCAACCGCGCGGTAGAGGCTTGCGCCGCGCCACCACCACAGCGTCCCGGCAGCGGAGGCGAACCCCGAGCCGGCGGCCTTCGGCGTCCGCGTCCATGTCGCCCCGCCGTTGGCCGTCCACAGCCGAACCTCCCGGCAGCCGCACCGGGAGCTCCGGTCGCCGACCGAGATCATCCCGCTCGAGGGCGAAACGCGCGCGACCCGCACCGCGCTGCGCTGATAGACGAGGCGCCACGTCGCGCCGCCGTCGTCGGTCGAGTAGACGCCGTCCTCCCGGCTCGCCCAGCCGTGCAGCCCGTCCGAGAAGCTGCGGTACTCGTTCAGGCCCGAGCCGGCCCCGCCCGACTGCCGCCCGAGCACGGAAGCGAGCGCGAACCCCTGCACGGCGCCGGTGTAGGTCGGAACGTAGATCCGGCTGCCTGCCACCGTCGGCGCGACGTAGGACGGCCCCGCCAGGCGCGCCTGGAAGCGCGGCTGTCCCGAGGTGGCGCGGAACGCGACCAGCGCCGAGCCCGCGTTCGCGTTCTCGACGAGCCAGACGGTGTCCCCGGCGATCGTGGGCGAGCCGTTGAAGAGCCCGCTCCCGACCTTGCGGCTCCAGGCCACCCGTGCCCGGCACCTGCGGTCGACGTCGACCCGGACGGCAGCGGAGCGGCCAGGGTCGGGCTCGACAGGCGAAGCGACGAGACCGGGCCGGCCCCGAGGCGCGCCGTCCGCCACAGGTAGAGGAAGCCGTTCTTGTTCAGCGCAGCCGCGACCTCGCCGCACACGTTGTGCCGAAAGAGCACCGGCGAGCCGACGAAGTCGAGGTCGTTCTTGCGCCGGATGTCCCGCGGGTGGTTCGATCCGCGCACGCGCAGGTCGGGGCCGAGCTCGACGATCCGCTCGCCGTAGCCCGCGTACTCACGGAAGCGCTTGCCCGAGTTCGTGCCCCCCTCGAAGGCGTTCCCGGTCACGGCGTACAGCGAGTCGCGAGCGGCGCTGTACGCAAGGCCGCCCCAGCCCCAGACCCCTCCACCGCCCCCGAGGCGCTTCGGCACGACCTCCCATTGCGAGACCGCGCCCGTGGCGATCTGGACACGAAAGACCTTCCCGACCATCTTCCGGTCGCAGTACGAGCCGGTCCCGAAGTAGACGGAGCCGTCCACGATCGTCAGCGCGCCCCAGACCAGCTCACGGCGGAAGTCCGTGTACACCGTCACGGGCCACCCCGGGCGCTCCGCTCCGGTCGCGAGGTCGAGCGAGTGGATCCGGCCGAAGGCGTCGGCCAGGTAGAGCGAGTGCGTGGCCGGGTCGACGGCCGGAGTCCCGGTCACGCCGTAGCCGTCGATCTGCTGGCAGACGCGCTCGAGCTGGCCGAGCTCGACCCGCCAGCGCACGTAGCCGTTCTCGGCCTGCCCGAGATGGGCGTGTACCAGGCGGGACGCACCGACGGCGCCGACAGCGAGGCGCTGGTCGCCGAGCTTCGCGCCGGGTCGTTCCCGTAGACGAGCCAGCCGCCCGAGGACTGAGCCGAGGCG
Organism: Actinomycetota bacterium; assembly: GCA_005883245.1. Taxonomy (GTDB): domain Bacteria; phylum Actinomycetota; class Thermoleophilia; order Gaiellales; family Gaiellaceae; genus VAXT01. The sequence goes on from VAXT01000182.1 coordinate 5,822, forward strand.
CCGCTCCCGGCGAGCAGGAGGACGAGCGCAACCGCGAGCCAGGTCCTCCGCACGCCGCCAATGCTAGGCGACGGCGGTGACGAGCACGAGTTAGCGCAGGCCGCGGCTGACGACGACGTTCACGCGGACGCCGAAGCAGAGGCGCAGGCCCTTGCGCGGCGTCTGGCGAACGACGCGGCCGCGCGGGCGCTTCGAGCGCGCATACTTGACCGTGCCCGAGACACAGCCCGCCTGGCGGACCTTCGTGCGCGCCGAACCGAGCTCCTGGCCGAGCAGGTTCGGCACCCTGCAGAGCCGGTCCGGGCCGGGCGCCACCGGCGGCGCGCCGGCGATCGGCTGCCAGTCTGGATCCGACTCGTTGGCCGGGCTGTTCGTGAGGTCGACCTGGTTGCTGCCGTCGGCTTTCATGACGAAGACCTCGCTGTCGCCGGTCGGCCCGCGGTTCGTCGTGAAGGCGATCTTCATGCCGTCGGGCGACCAGGTCGGGTCACCGTCGTTGGAGGCGTCGTTCGTGAGGTTCGTCTGGCCGCTGCCGTCGGCGTTCATGACGAAGATCTCGCCGGCGCCGCCGAAATAGCGCGTGAACGCGATCCTCGTTCCGTCGGGCGACCACACGGCCGAGTCGTCGTCGTACCCGGGCGCGTTCGTCAGGTTGTGTGCGCCCGACCCGTCGCGGTTCGCGACGAAGATCTCCGAGTTGGACGGCTCGACGGTCTGCGTGTACGCGATCTGGAGACCGCTCGGCGACCAGGCGCCCTCGTAGCCACCGGGCAGGAGCCGCGCCATGCCGGTGCCGTCGGGGTTCACCTGGAAGATCTGCGTCCCGCTGACGTCGAAGGTGATCTTCCCGTCGGGAGCCCAGTCCGGGTCGGCGTCGTCGGGTGCGGTCTTGGTCACGTTCCGCTGGGTCTTGCCGTTCGAGCTCATGACGAAGACGTCGTCGTTGTTGCTCTTGCCTGGCCGGACGAACGCGACCCTCGTGCCGTCCGTCGACCATGCAGGACTTCCGTCCGGGTTCGGGCTCCTCGTGAGGTCCGCCTTGCCGGACCCGTCGGGGGCCATCGAGAAGATGTCCTCGTTCTTCAGCGTCGGATCGAAGCGGCAGGCGGCGTCGCTCACGTACGCGATCCGTCCGTTCGCCGCCTGGGAGCCGGCGTTTGCCGATCCTCCGCCGAGCACGGCCAGCGCTCCGGCGAGCGCGAGCACGGTCAGGACCGAGGGCCTTCGGATGCCCTTGTCAGCAGTCACGACAACTCTCATCGGCATGAGACCGCGGCCGGTTTAGGTCCCGCTCAGGCGAAGAAGGTCTGCTCGAGCAGGTACACGTTCAGGCAGACGATCAGCATCGCGACGACGCTCGCGGCGACCGTCGTCACGCGCCGGTTGACCAGGCCGCCCATCAGATCGCGTTCACGCGTGAACAGCACGAGCGGGATCAGAGCGAAGGGGATCCCGAACGACAGGAATACCTGGCTGAGGACGAGCGCGTGCGACGGGCTGGCGCCGATCGCGAGCAGGGTCAGCGCGGGCAGCATCGTCACCGTCCGCCGAACGAAGATCGGGATCCTCCGCCGGATGAAGCCCTGCATCACCACCTGGCCGGCCATCGTCCCCACCGACGAGGAGGAGATCCCCGACGCGAGCAACGCGATGCCGAAGATCGTGCCGGAGTGCGCGTGCAGGTGCGCCCCGAGCTGGTCTGCGACGAGCATGAGGTTGTTTCCGACCCCGGTGAGCCCGCTGGTGTGGAAGACGGCGGCCGAGGTCGCGAGCATCGCCATGTTGATCGCGCCGGCGATGCCCATTGCGATCACGACGTCGATCAGCTCGAAGCGAAAGATCCTGCGCCGCGCCTCCTCGTCGATGCCCACGATCCGCCGCTGCGTGAGGGCCGAATGCAGGTATCCGAGCTCGGAAGCGTCGGCACGAACACGCCGCGGGCGACACCCGACCCGGAGACAGGAGAGAGGAGGACCTCGATCGCGAACCCGCCGACGATCGCTCCCACGAGCGCCGTGATCACCACCTCCCCGCGTCGCCAGCCGCGTTCCTGAAGGGCAAGCACTCCGAACGCAACGGCCGCGGTGATTAGGCCTGCCACGAAGAGCGGCAACGAGAAGAGGATCGCGAGGCCCAGCGCGGCGCCCGTGAACTCGGCGAGGTCGGTCGCCATCGCGATCGCCTCGGCCTGGATCCAGAGGAAATACGACACCCGCCGTGAGAAGCGGTCGCGGCAGACCTCGGCCAGGTTCTTGCCCGTCGCGATGCCCAACTTCGCGGACAGCGACTGGACGATCATCGCCATCAGATTCGCGGCGAGCACGACCCACAGGAGCGCGTAGCCGAATTTCGCACCCGCCGCGATGTTCGTCGCGAAGTTGCCGGGGTCGACGTAGGCGACCGCCGCGATGAACGCCGGCCCGAGAAACGGCGTCAGCGCCGCCAGCCCGCGCCGCCGCCCGGTGAGCGAGTGCTCCGCTGCCTCGAGCACCCGGGCCTCTCCGGGCAGCGCGTCCTCGACGTGGACGACGCGGTCCGCGGAGGCTGTCTCCGCCCGACCCTCGGGGGTCACGTCACGCCGATGCCGCCGGCGAGCTCGCGCGAAATGGCATGCTGGGCCTTCCCCACGCGCACCGTGAGCGGGCCGCCAAAGGGCTCGGCGGCGCGCAGCTTGACCTTCTTGCCCGGGACGAGCGCGAGCTTCGTCAGATAGCGCAGCAGCTCGTCGTCGCCGTCGGGAACTCGCTTGATCGTCGCCTCGTCGCCCGGCTCGAGGCTGGCCAGCGTGCGCAGGCGCGCGCGGTCGATGTGGAGCTCGGCGTCCGGGATCGGATCACCGTGCGGGTCGTGCGTCGGATAGCCGAGCGAGCG
>VAXT01000183.1 GCA_005883245.1 Actinomycetota bacterium
GCGCCGCTCGCTCATCCCGCTGTAGACGAGGCGGTGCGACGAATGGTCGCGGCCGCCCTGCCACACCGCTCGTCCCTCGCTGAAACGAACGAGCATGACGAGCCCGGTGTCGAGCACGGGCAGGGCGAGGATCAGGAGCGGCGCAGCGAGAGCCGCCGCCGCTCCGCCGGCTCCGCCTGGACTGGCAAGGAGGGCGAGGCCGCCGAGCGCGAAGCCGAGCATGTGCGAGCCCGAGTCGCCCATGAAAAGCGCCGCCGGTCGGTGCGGGCGATAGTTGAAGGGCAAGAAGCCAAGGCAGGCGCCCGCGAGCGCTGCTGCGACGACAGCCGAACCGGAGTCGGGAACGAGACCGGCGACCAGGGCGAGACCGAGCGCGGCGATGGCGGCGGTGCCGGCAGCCAGGCCGTCCATGTTGTCGAGCAGGTTGAAGCTGTTCATGCTCGCGACGAGGATCAGACAGGCCAGTGGGATGCCCGCCCAGAGGGGGAGCCAATCTGGACGAACGCCGGCGATCGCTGCAAAGACCGCGATCGCAAGCTGTCCGCCGAACTTCTTCGGCACACCGATGCGCGCAACGTCGTCCCAGAGCCCGAGTGCGAACGCGGCACCGGTTCCGGCGATGAGCGGCAGGTAGTCCCCGCTAATCGCTCCCGAGATGAGCGAGGGCTGCACCGCGAGGAAGAATGCGCCGAAAAGCGCGATCCCACCGCTCGCCGGGGTAACCGTCCGGTGCCAGCGATCGGGCATGGGAACCGCGCTCGGGCGTGGAAGGCGCCGCACAGCGGCCGAGAGCAGCGCCGCGCAACAAGTCGCGAATGCCAGGGTCGCGATCGACGTCATGGTGCAGACAACTCACTGTCGCTTTGCCCGATTCTCCATCGGAGAAACGAGGGTCGTGGCCGATTGGTTCAGTCAGAGAACGACCTCTTCGGGAAAGACGCCGCCGTCATCGAAGCGCTCGAGCCTGTACGGGGCCAGGTCGAAGGACGACGCTCCGTCCAGCAGCTCCTCCGCCACCGCCTTGCCGACTGCCGGGGACTGCATGAAGCCGTGGCCCGAGAAGCCGCAGGCCGCGTAGACGCCGTCTCCGAGCCAGCCGATGATCGGATGCGCGTCCGGGGTCATGTCGTAGAGCCCGGCCCACGCACGCGCCACCCGAGCACCGGCGGCTGCCGGGTACCGGCGCCCGATCCGCTCCCGCCAATCCTCGACGAGCGCCTCGTCGACCTCCTCGCGATCCGTCCAGCGAGGCGTCGGCTCGTTCATCGCCAGCCGCAGGCTTCGGCCGGCACGCCGGAAGTGGAAGCCGGTCTCCGCCTCCAGCACCATCGGCAGGTCGTCGGGAATCCCCACCACAGGGCCCACCTCGACGAGCTGGCGGCACAGCGGCCGAACCGGCAGCTCCGGCCAGAGCTCCGCCGACCGAGCGCCCGCCGCGATCACGAGCACGTCCCGCACCACGTCGCGCGCGTCGACGCCTTCGCGGACGTCGACGCCGAGGGCCTCGGCCCGCTCCACGAGCTCACGCGTGACGCCCGCCGGGTCGGCCACGCCGTCCTCCCAGCACGCGACCGCGCCGAGCACATCGTCGACGTCCACTCCCTCGACCAACCCGGCGTCGACCGACTGCACCGGCACGCCGAGCGCTCGCTGCAGCTCGACGCGCTGCTCGAGCGCCGCGAGCCCGTCCTCGGTCGTCGCCAGGAACATGTAGCCGACCTGCTCGAACAACGGCCGGCCGAGCTCCTCGAAGAAGCCGATCGACTCGCGCGCCAGCCGAACCTCGGCCGCGGTCGAGAACTGCTGGCGCACGCCGCCCATCGCCTTGCCCGTCGCGCCTGCGGCGACATGCTCCGAGTCGGCGAGGACGACGTCGTCGGCACCGTGCAGGGCCAGCTGGTAGGCGATGCTGGCGCCGATCGCACCGGCGCCGGCTATGACGATTCGAGCCATTCCGCGAGGGCCTCCTGCTCATCGGGCATCAGCGTCCTCAGCGGCCGGCGGACATCCTCGCGAATGGGCACGCCGAGCCGGCCGAGGACGAACTTCGCCGCCGCCTGGAACGGATACTGCTCCAACGACACGCGGAGATGGCTCACGTCACCGGCTCGTTCACGGACGAGCCTCGCGACAGCCTCCGGGAAGACCGCCGCCAGCCCTGACACCGCTCCGACCGCGCCGCGCTCGAGACCGCGCACGACGAGCGACTCCGCGCCGACGAAGACGTCCAGCCCCTCCAGGAGATACGGCTCCACGTCCTCGAACGGCTTGTTGGAGACCTTCAGCCCTGCGAGGTTCGGCGCCACGTCGCGCAGCTCCCCGATCACGGCCGGCGGAATCGAATAGCCGGCGCGCGCCCGGAACTCGTAAAGGTAGAACGGCACCGGCGCGCACGCCTCGGCCGCGGCCGCGAAATGCAGCAGGAGCGCCCGCTCGTCGAGCGCGTAGTACGGCGGGCCGATGACCGCCACGGCATCCGCGCCGACCTGCGCGGCATGCGCCGCCAGCGCGACCGTCTGAGCGGTCGTCTGGGCGCCGCAGTGCACGGCGACGTCGAGGTCGCCCGCGGCCGCAGACACGAAGAGCTCGGCCGCCCGCTTCCGCTCGTCCTCCGAGAGCAGGATCCCTTCGCCGGTCGTCCCGAGCGCGAGTATCCCGTCGAGCCCTCCGTCGGCCAGGTAACCGAGGTACGGGGCGAACGCGTCCTCGTCGAGAGCCTCTCCCCCCTCCCGAAGAGGCGTGACCGCAGCGGCGAGCGCTCCTTTCAGCATGCTCCGACTCTAAGCTCACGCGCATGAGCGCGCTCCGCATCGAGCGGGACGGACACGTCCTCCGCGTCACGATCGCGAAGCCCGAGCGGCGAAACGCCTTCGACGCCGAGCTGATCCGCGAGCTGACGGAGGCGTTCTCGAACGTGGGCGACGCGCGCGCGGTCGTCCTCACCGGCGACGGCGAGAGCTTCTGCGCGGGCGCCGACATCGAGTGGCAGCGCGCGTCGATCGACCTCTCGTACGAGGAGAACGTCGAAGACGCGCTGCGGCTGTACGAGATGCTCGTCGCCGTCGACCGCTGCCCCGCGCCCGTCGTCGCGTGGATCCAGGGCTACTGCCTCGGCGGCGGCTGCGGGCTCGCGGCCTGCGCGGACGTGGCGATTGCGGACGAGGGCGCGACATTCGGCTTCTCCGAGGTCAAGCTCGGGATCATCCCTGCGGTCATCTCCCCCTTCGTGCTCGCCAAGATCGGGCCCGGAGCGGCACGCCGTTACGTGCTGACGGGCGAGCGCTTCGGGCCTGAGGTCGCGCTCCGCATCGGCCTCGTTACTGAGCTCGCTCCGAGCCCTGATCATGTCGTCGCCGAGCTCCTCGGCTCCGGCCCCGCAGCCGTGCGCGAGGCGAAGCGCCTCGTTCGCCCGGATCCGGGAGACGGAAGCGCACTCGCCGAGCTGGCCGCCCGGATGCGGACGAGCGAAGAAGGCCAGGACGGCCTGCGCGCGTTCCTGGAGCGGCGGAAGCCAGGCTGGACAGACTGACGGCGTGCGCCGTCTCCTGTTCCTCGTCGGCGGCGTCGTCTTCGTCGACACGATGTTCTTCGCGGCCCTGACGCCGCTGCTGCCCGAGTACGCCGACCGATACGACCTTTCCAAGGCAGGTGCCGGCGTGCTCGCCGGCGCCTACCCGCTCGGCGTGCTGATCGGAGGAATCCCGGGCGGAATCGCCACCGCACGCTACGGCGCCCGCCGGGTCACGATCGCGGGCGCGCTCATCACCGGAACCGCGACCTTCGTCTTCGCAACCGCCGGTGCGATCGTGGTGCTGGACGCGGCCCGCTTCGTGCAGGGCATCGGCAGCGCGTGCACGTGGGCGGCCGGCCTCACCTGGCTCGTCGGCGAAGCGCCGGCAGCCCGCCGCGGACAGACGATCGGGACGGCGCTCGCGTTCGCGATCGTCGGCGCGCTCTTCGGACCGGTCCTGGGCGGCATCGCCTCCGTCGTCGGCCAGGGCCTCACATTCGGTGCGGCGGCGCTGCTCGCCGTCGCGCTTGCGGTCTGGGCGTACCGGACGCCGGCGCCCCCAGCGGTGCAACCGCAGCCACTAGCCGCCTTCGTACGGGCGCTGCGAAGCCGCCGGATCCTGCTCGGCGTCTGGTTCGTCGTCCTGCCCGCGCTCTTCTTCGGAACGCTGAGCGTGCTCGCGCCGCTGCGGCTGGACGAGCTCGGCTTCTCGGCGGTCGCGATCGGAGCCCTCTGGCTCTGCACGGCCGCCCTCGAGGCGACGGCGAACCCGCTCGTCGGGCGGATCACGGATCGCGTGGGCCGCATCGGCCCGATGACGGTGCTCGCGCTCGTCTCCGCGATCGCATCCGCCGGCTTGCCCTGGCCGGCGCGGGCGGCGGTGCTCGCGGGACTCGTCGTGATCGCGAGCATGACCTTCGGCAGCTTCTGGACGCCCGCCATGGCGTTGCTCTCGGACGAGGCCGAGGCGCGTGGTCTCGAGTACGCCTACGCCTTTGCGCTGATCAACGTCGCCTGGGCGCCGGGGCAGGCGCTGGGCGCGGTCGGCGGAGGCGCGCTGGCCGAGCTCACCTCGTGCCGCGTGGCCGGGATCGGCACCGTCGCCGTCGCCGCGCCCGACGACCTGGGCGCCTTTCACACGCGCCACGCGGACGAGACCGTCGAGGTGGCGAGCTACCTCTTCTCCGAGGAGCAGATCCGCGCGGCGAAGCGCGCAGGGGCAGACGCGATCCACCCCGGCTACGGCTTCCTGGCGGAGAACCCGGACTTCGCCGAGGCGGTCGAGGCAGCCGGGCTCGTGTTCGTCGGCCCCACGCCCGAAGCGCTGCGCCAGGGCGGCGACAAGCTCGAGGCGAAGCGAATCGCTCAGGAAGCGGGCGTCCCCACGCTTCCCGCCGGAGAGCCCGACGAGGTCGGCTTTCCGCTCGTCGTCAAGGCCGCTGCCGGAGGCGGAGGGCGCGGGATGCGGATCATCCGCGATCCGAGCGAGCTCGAGGAGGCGACGGCTGCAGCGAAGCGCGAAGCGAAGGCCGCGTTCGGCGACAACCGCTTGTACCACGAGCGCTTCCTGGAGCGGCCCCGCCATGTCGAGATCCAACTCCTCGCCGACGAGCACGGAACCGTCATTTCGCTCGGCGAGCGCGAGTGCTCGATCCAGCGCCGGCACCAGAAGGTGCTCGAGGAATCGCCCTCGCCGGCGCTCGACCGCGAGCTCCGCGCGCGCATGAGCGAGGCCGCGGTCGCGTTCGGACGGGCCGTCGGCTACAGGAGCGCGGGCACGGTCGAGTTCATGCTCGACGGCCGCGACTTCTACCTTCTCGAGCTGAACGGGCGCATCCAGGTCGAGCACCCGGTCACCGAGCTCGTCACGGGGGTCGACATCGTCCAGGAGCAGCTCCGGATCGCCGCGGGTGAGACGTTGCAACAGGCTGGTACAAGGCCGGAGGGGCACGCGGTCGAGGTTCGGCTGTACGCGGAGGATCCGCGCACGTTCCTCCCGCAGGCCGGCCGAATCGAGCGGCTCAGGCTGCCGACGGGCATCCGCGTCGACGCGGGAGTCGACGAGGGCGACGAGGTGGGCGTCGCCTACGACCCGCTGATCGCCAAGCTGATCGCGCACGGGCCCACCAGGGACGAGGCGTTGCTCCGCCTCCGTGACGCTCTGGCGGAGACCGTCGTCGAAGGCCTGACGACGAATCTCCCGTTCCTGCGCTGGCTGGTCGCGCACCCCGCCGTCCGAGCCGGGAGGACGACGACGGCGTTCCTCTCCGAATACCCGCCGCTGTCGGCGCCGCCGGCCCGCCTGCCGAGCGGGCCCTGGGACGGCGCGTGGCGTCTGAACCTCCCGCCGCCCGCTCCGCACGCGCCGCCTGACGTGGACGAGCTCGCGCACGCCCCAACGGGGTCGTTGGGAGGCGAGCAAAGCGCTCTGACCGCCCCGATGCCGGGCACCGTGATCAAGGTGCTCGTGGCTCCCGGCGACCCGGTCGAGCCGCGCCAGACCCTCCTCGTCCTCGAGGCGATGAAGATGGAGACGCCGGTCCTCTCGCCGTACGCGGCCGTCGTGCGAGCCGTCCACGTCGCCGAGGGAGACCGGGTCTCAGGCGGCGCGGTTCTGGTCGAGCTCGACGAGTAGGGCTAGCCCGCGATGACTTTCAACTCAGAAGAGCTTCTGGAGCTTCATGGCGGCGCCCATGTCACCTTCGATCTTGAGCTTGCCGGTCATGTATGCGGTCGTCGGGTTCTGTTGGCCCTCTGCGATCGCGCGGAAGGTCTCCTCCGAGGCGCGAATCGTGACGTCCGCGTCTCCCCCGCCCTCGGTCACCTCGACGGCCCCGTCGGCGACGTCCACCTTCCACACGCCCGCGCCTTCGATGTCGAAGACGTACGAGTTGTTCATCCCGGCCGTCTTGGAGGGGTCGACGCGCGTCGGGAGGGAGTCGAAGAACTCACGTGGCTCCATCGCCGCGCGAGCCTACCGAAAAACAGGATGCGCTAAGCGGCGCTCCGAGCGACGGCGGGCGCTGGGGAGTAGCGCTCGATGAGCGCATACGAGAGCTCCCACTGAGCCCGGGCAATCGCGACGCGGTTCCGCTCGAGCTTGACCGAGCCCGCGTCGGACGCGCGCAGCGTCTGACGCTCGGCGGTGAGCCCTCCGAGCAGGTCGGTCAGCGCCTCGACGGTCTTCGCCGTCCGGCTACGTCGGAATCGAATCGGCCGCAGAGAGGTCATGCCCGCAGTGTGTATCGGCGAAATCAAAAGAAAGTTAAGGCCGGTCGAAGGTTGTGTAAACCTTCGGCAGCCACCGTAGAAACCCTGTCGGATAGCATCGCGGCCCCAATGCGGGTCGAAGTCGCAGACGCGTTTCCGGAGGCGGACGTCCTCGCTGTTCCGGTCGGCCAGGGCGGGATTCCCGCAGGCGGCGATCTCCAAGGGGCCGCCAGGATCGCCGAGGAAGAGGATCTCGCCGCGAAGGCCGGCCGCACTGCGGTCCTGTTCGCCGAGGAGCCTTCCAAGCGAGTCGTCCTCGTCGGGCTCGGCCCGGCGGACGAGCTCGACGCCGACACGGTGCGGACGGCTGCGGCCTCGGTCGCCCAGGCCACCGAGCGAATCGGCGGCACGCTCGCCTGGCTGCTCGACGATTCGCTCCCGCAGACGGAGCAGGCTCGCGCGGTCGTCGACGGGCTGATCCTCGGCACCTACGACCCGGGCCGCTGGAAGTCCGACGCGGAGCCGGATCACCCGTTCAAGCGACTCGTCCTCGTCGGCGGCGACCCGACCCTCGCGGAGTCGGCGGAACGCGTGGCCACGATCGCCGACGGCGCGAACCGCGCGCGCGATCTCGCGAACACCGGCGCGAACGTCCTCACGCCGGAGAAGCTGGCCGAGCGCGCGAGCGAGATCGCCTCCGGGCACGAGCACCTGACGGCCGAAGCGCTCGGCCCGGACGAGTTCACGGAGCTCGGCATGGGCGCCTTCGCGGGCGTCGCGCAGGGCAGCCACAACCCGGCGCGCATGATCGTCATCCGCTACGACCCGCCGGCGGCGAAGGGCGATGTCCTGCTCGGCCTCGTCGGCAAGGCGATCACGTTCGACACCGGCGGGATCTCGATCAAGCCCGCGCTCTACATGGAAGACATGAAGGGAGACATGTCCGGCGGCGGCGCCGTCGTCGAAAGCATGGGCGTCATCGCCGAGCTCGGGCTGCCGCTGCGCGCACTTGCCGTGGTCGCCGCGAGCGAGAACGCGGTCGGAGGCGGCGCGTTCCGCCCGGGAGACATCCTGACCGCGATGAACGGCAAGACGATCGAGATCACGAACACGGACGCGGAGG
>VAXT01000167.1 GCA_005883245.1 Actinomycetota bacterium
TCGCTTTCGCCCCGAGCGACTCCGCGATGTCGCAGGCGGCGTTGGACATCGCCTGGCCGACGGTCGGCTCTTCGCTGGCTTGCGGAAGCTCGTGCCGGTATCCGAGGCTGGGCTCGACAGCGCGAGAGATCTGGTCCATGTACGCGACCGCCTCGACCGGAAACTCCCCGAGGGCGGTCTCGCCGGAGAGCATCAGCGCCGAGCTGCCGTCGAGGACCGCATTCGCGACGTCGCTCGCCTCGGCGCGGGTCGGGTCCGCGTGGTAGATCATCGACTCGAGCATCTGAGTCGCGGTGATCACCGGCCGAGCGCGCTCCAGGGCCGCAAGGATGATCCGCTTCTGGATCAGCGGAACGAGCGCGGGGCCGATCTCGACGCCGAGGTCGCCGCGGGCGACCATGACCGCGTCCGTCTCGCGCAGGATCGAGTCGAGCGCGTCGACCGCCTCCGCCTTCTCGATCTTCGCGATCACGTGGGCGTGCGAGCCCGTGCCCGCGATCAGGTCCTTGAGGTCGCGCACGTCAGCGGCGGAGCGGACGAACGAGAGCGCGACGAAGTCGACGCCGTGGTCGAGCGCGAAGTCGAGGTCGTCCATGTCCTTGCGCGTGAGCGACGGAATCGGGACCGGCACCCCCGGCACGTTCACGCCCTTGTGCGGCGCGACGACCCCACCGGTGACGACCATGCACCTGGCACGGCCACCCTCGACCGACTCCACCCGCAGGTGGATGAGGCCGTCGTCGATGAGGATGTCGTGCCCCCGCTGGAGAACCTCGCCGACCGCGGTCGGGCTGACCGGGAGCTCGCCGTCGTTCGCCGACTCCTCCGCGGCCACGACCACCTCGTCGCCCCGGTCGAGCGTGACTGGCTCGTCGAGCTCGCCGATCCGCACCTTCGGCCCTTGAAGATCGGCGATGATCGCGATCGGCCGTTCGACTTCCTCCGAGACCTCGCGCACGACCTCCATCAGCTGCGCGTGGTCCTCGTGCGTCCCGTGCGAGAAGTTGAGGCGCGCGGCATCCATCCCGGCGCGCGCCAGCTCGAGGACGGTCTCGCGCGACGACGAAGCGGGACCGAGCGTCGCGACGATCTTCGTCCGGCGAGGGAGCTCGGCGGACATATGACGCAGACTAGCTCGCGCGGGAGAAGGCAGACCAGCCGGGATAGGCCGCGTCGTCGCCGAGCTCCTCCTCGATGCGGAGGAGCTGGTTGTACTTCGCCGTCCGGTCGCTGCGCGAGGGCGCTCCGGTCTTGATCTGGCCGACGTTCGTCGCGACTGCAAGGTCTGCGATCGTCGTGTCCTCCGTCTCGCCGGAGCGGTGCGACATCACCACGCCGTAGCCGCTCGAGCGCGCGAGCTCGATCGCGTCGAGCGTCTCCGTCAACGTGCCGATCTGGTTCACCTTGACGAGGATCGCGTTCGCCGCGCCTTCCTCGATCCCACGGCCCAGCCGTTCCACGTTCGTCACGAAGAGGTCGTCGCCGACGAGCTGTACGCGGTCGCCGAGCCTCGACGTGAGCGCTTTCCAGGCCTCCCAGTCGTCCTCGGCCGCCCCGTCCTCGATCGAGACGATCGGGAAACGCTCGACGAGCCCTGCCCAGAACTCCGGGAGGTCGCCGGAGGGCTCCTCACGGCCTTCGAAGGAGTAGCGCCCTTCGCGGTAGACCTCGCTCATGGCCGGGTCGAGCGCGATCCTCACCCGGTCGGCGTGGCCCGCCCGGTCGATCGCCTCGAGGATCCGCTCGATCGCGTTCTCGCTGGAGGGGAAGCTGGGAGCGAACCCGCCCTCGTCGCCGACGGCCGTTGGGAGCCCGGCTTCCTCGAGCTGTTTCTTGAGCGTGTGGAAGACCTCGTCGGCGATGCGCAGCCCCTCGGAGAACGTGTCCGCGCCGCCCGGGACGATCATGAACTCCTGGAGGTCGAGCGAGTTGTCGGCGTGAGCGCCGCCGTTGACGACGTTCAGCATCGGCACCGGCAGCACGCGCGCCCCCTCACCGCCGACCCACCGGTAGAGCGGCACTCCGGCCTGCGCCGCCGCCGCCTTGGCGGCCGCCAGCGACGCGCCGAGGATCGCGTTCGCCCCGAGCCGCGCCTTGTTGGGCGTGCCGTCAAGCTCGATCAGCGCCGAGTCGACCGCGCGCTGGTCGGCCGCGTCGAGCCCGCTCAGCACCAGCGCGATCTCGGTGCGCACGTTCTCGACCGCCCTGCCGACCCCCCTGCCGAGCCAGACGCCCGGATCGCCGTCGCGGAGCTCGACCGCCTCGAACTGCCCCGTCGAGGCGCCCGAGGGCACGGCCGCCCGCCCCCGCTCGCCGGACTCGACTACGACGTCGACCTCCACCGTCGGGTTGCCCCGCGAGTCGAGGATCTGACGCGCGTGGATCGCTGCGATCCTAGAGCTCATCGGAGCATCTCGGTCCGCGAAGCGCTTCGCCATCGAACGCAGCGCGAGCTCGGGATCGACGTTCAGCCGCCGCGCGACGTTGACCGCGGCGAAGAGGACGTCCCCGACCTCCTCGAACACATGCTGGTCCGGCTCGACTTCCGGGTCCGGCTCACCGGCTTCAGCCAGCGCGTCCTTCAGCTCGCGCAGCTCGTCGTCGAGGTCAGCGAGCGCGCCGGCGGTGTCCGGATACTCGAACTCGATCGCCGCCGCCCGGCGCTGGATCTTCCGCGCGTAGAGGAGCGCCGGCAGCGACTCGGGGACATCGTGGAAGATGCCATCACGGCCCTCGTCGTGCCGCTTGATCCGCTCCCAGTTCTCGCGCACGCGCCCCGCCGTCCGGGCCTCGGTGTCGCCGAACACGTGCGGGTGCCGGCGCACGAGCTTGTCGTGGACTGCCCGCGCCGCCTGTTCGAGGTCGCCGTCCCCTTGCTCCTCGAGCAGCAGCGCGAGGAAGTAGACCTGGAACAGGAGGTCGCCCAGCTCGTCGAGGAGCTTGTCGGGCCGGTCGGCGTTCGCGGCGTCCGCGACCTCGTACGCCTCCTCGACCGTGTGCGGGACGATAGTCCTGGCCGTCTGCTCGCGGTCCCAGGGGCAGTCGCGGCGCAGGCGTCTCGTCAGCTCTTGCAGCTCGAGGAGCGAGTCCGCGAGCGTCAAAGGGCTATTGCGTGGTGGAGGTCGTGCTGCTCTTCGGAGGCTCGTAGCCGACCTGGTAGGTCGTCTTCGACTCGAAGTCCTTCGTGGTCTGGTCGACCCACTTCCGCATCTCCTCCTGCTTCTTCTGGCCGAGGAGCTGCTGGCGGATCGCCGTCTTGACCTCGGAGAGCTTCGTCACGCTCCGCGGCTTGACCGGCGTCAGGGCCTGGATCACGTGCCAGCCGTAGGACGTCTTGACCGGTTTGCCGATCTCATGCGTCTTGAGCGCGAAGGCGACCTTGTCGAACTCGGGCACCTGGCGGCCCTTCGAGATCGTGAGCTTGCCGCCCGAGTCCTTCGAGCTCGGGTCGGTCGAGTACTTCTTGGCCAGCGCGGCGAAGTTCGCGCCGTGCGTGAGCTGCTGGTAGATCTGATCGGCGAGCGCCTTCTTCTTCACGAGGATGTGGCGGACGTCGCGGCTCGCCGGCTGGATGTACTGGGACGTGTTCTTGGCGTAGTAGTCGGTGACGTCCTTGTCGTTGACCTGGACGCCGGCCGTCACCTTCTCGTAGATCTTGTTCTGGATGACGCTGGCGCGGACGTCGTCGCGCACCTGGTCGAGCGCGAGGTTCTGCTTCTTCATCTCGGCCTGGAACTTCTGCTCGCACGTCGAGTCGCACTTGCCGCTCTTGCCGAAGTACTGCGACTTGATCGTCGCGAGCTGCTTGTCGACGTCGGAGTCGGTCACCTTGATCCCGAGGTCGGCGGCCTTCTGCTCGAACTCGCAGCGCTGGACAAGGAACTGCATCGCCTGTTTGCGGAGCGCGACGTACTGGGGCGTGCCCGTGTCCGGCCACGCCTGCTTGTTCGCCTCGTAGTTCTTCTTCGCCTGGCCCATCAGACGATCGAATTGATCCTTCGAGATCTCGCAGTTGCCGACGACCGCGACGTCGTTCGCGGAGACGCTCTTGCGCTGGCTCCCGCAGCCGGCCGCAAGCGCGGCAGCCGCAACGGCGATGGCGAGGAAGGCGATCAGGCGGGTGGCTTTCATGAAAAAAGAGCGCCATTTGCAGGGAGTTTCATCACGCTGCCCGGCGCGTGTCGAGTATAGCATCGACCAATCGCAGCGCTTCCGGGAACTCCGTGTGCTTAACCGAAACTTCATTTCGAGCGGTGCGATAGACGGCCGTGTCGACGCGATCGCGCAGAGCGCGTAGCTCTTCGGAACCGAGCACGAGCGGCCCGACCGTCGACTGCCCGCCCCGGAAGACGAGGTAGTCCGCGCCGAGTTGCGCGAGCTTGAGCTTCGCGGCCTGGATCGCGAACAGATTCTGGACGGGCTCGGGCAGAGGCCCGTAGCGGTCGATAGTCGCCGCCTCGAGCTCCGTCAGCTCGTCCTCGGTCTCCGTCAGCGCGAGCCGCCTGTGGAGGTCGATCTTCTGCGCCTCGGCGGGGATGTACTCGGCGGGGACGTAGGCGTCGATGCGCGCGTCGACACGGACCGGCCGCCCGACGGTTCGCCGCTCCCCGGCCAGCTCCGCGACCGCCTCGCCGAGGAGCTCGACGTAGAGCTCGAAGCCGAGTGCAGCCAGGTGCCCGTGCTGCTCGGCGCCGAGCAGCTCGCCCGCACCGCGGATCTCGAGGTCGCGCATCGCGATCGCGAAGCCGGCCCCGAGCTCGGTGTGGTCGGCCAGAGTCGCCAGTCGGGCGCGAGCTTCGGGCGTCAGCTCCGAGGCGTCCGGGTAGAAGAGGTACGCGTGGGCGAGGAGGTCGGAGCGGCCCACCCGTCCACGGATCTGGTACAGCTGCGCAAGGCCCAGTGCGTCGGCGCGCTCGACGATCAGCGTGTTCGCCTGTGGGATGTCGAGCCCGGACTCGATGATCGTCGTCGAGACGAGAACGTCTGCATCTCCTCGCAGGAACGCCAACATCCGCTCCTCGAGCTCGCGCTCGCGCATCTGCCCGTGCCCGACGGTGACGCGAACGGTCGGGACGAGCTGGCGGATCCGGTCGGCGGCCATGTCGATCGTCTCCACTCGGTTGTGCAGGTAGAACGACTGGCCGCCGCGCGCAACCTCCCGTTCAAGTGAAGTCTTGACGAGCTCCTCGTCGTACTCGCCGACGTGCGTGCGGATCGGTCGCCGGCCCTCCGGTGGCGTCTCGATGATCGAGATGTCGCGTAGGCCGGACAGCGACATGTGCAGCGTGCGCGGGATCGGCGTAGCTGTGAGCGCGAGCACGTCGACCTCGAGCCGGAGCGAGCGCAGCAGCTCCTTCTGGGCGACGCCGAAGCGCTGCTCCTCGTCGACGATCACGAGGCCGAGCTCCTTCGGGATCACGTCGCGCGAGAGCACCCGGTGTGTTCCGATCAGGACGTCGACCTTCCCCGCCTGGAAGTCGGCCAGGATGCGCTTGACGTCGGCGGGCTTGCGGAAGCGGGAGACCATCTCGACCGTCACCGGGAAGTCGCGGTAGCGCTCGCGGAAGGTGTTCCAGTGCTGCTGCGCGAGCACCGTCGTCGGGACGAGCATCAGCGTCTGCTTGCCGTTGAGCGCGGCCGCGAACGCGGCGCGGACGGCGACCTCGGTCTTGCCGAAGCCGACGTCGCCGCAGACGAGCCGGTCCATGGGACGGGGCGCTTCGAGGTCCTCCTTGACGGCCTCGATCGCGGACGCCTGGTCGGTCGTCTCCCGGTACGGAAACGACGTCTCGAGCCGTTCCAGCCAGTCCTGTGAGAGGTCGTACGAGATGCCCTGCGCGTTCTGGCGGCGTGCGTAGAGCTGGAGGAGCTCACCCGCCAGCTCGCGGATCGCGGCGCGGGCGCGGCTCTTGAGGTGGTTCCACGCCTTGCCACCGAGCTTGGACAAGGTCGGCGCCTTCCCGTCGACGCCCACGTAGCGCGAGACCTTGCCGATCTGCTCGTGCGGGACATAGAGGCGGTCCTCGCCGCGGAAGGCGAGCTGGAGGTAGTCGCGCGTGATCCCCGCGACCTCGCGGGTCTCGAAGCCGAGCAGCTTGCCGATGCCGTGGTCCTCGTGGACGACGTGGTCCCCGGTGCGGAGCTCGGCGAAGGACTGGAGCGCGCGGCCGGCCGGTGCCGCGCGGCCGCGGGTGCGGCGGCGGAAGACCTGCGTGTCCGGAAGCAGCGCGAGCCCGAGGTCGCGCCAGACGAAGCCGCGGCGCGCGTGGGTGACGGCGAAGAGGAGCTCGGCCTCGTCCGGCAGGTCCTCGCCCTGGTCGATCAGGCGGGCCTCGACGCGGCGCAGGAGGTTCTGCGTGCGCAGTGCCTCGCCCTGGTGCGGGAACGCGACGATGGTTCGCAGGCCTCCGCGGACGAGCGCACGCAGCTCGTTCTCGGCTTCGGCAAGACCGCGTGCGGCGATCGCGGGCCGCTGCGCCTCGAACGAGAACGGCTGGCCGGAGGGAAGGGGATCGAGCTCGACTGCGTTCGTCAGGTCGACCGGCGTCAGCTCCTCTTGTTCCCAGAGCTCGCGCACATCGACCGGCTGCCACACGAAGTCGGGGCCGGACGGGATCGGCGAGACGAGGTCGGCCGGGATCGGCCTCGGCGCGTCGTCGGCCTCGTCGTCGGAAAGCCAGACGTCCTGGAGGTCGAGTCGGCGCTCGGCCGCGGCGTAGACGGTGACCTCATCGACGGGATGCAGCGTGCGCTGCGTGAACGGCGAGAAGGCGCGGATGCTCTCGACCTCGTCGCCGAAGAGCTCGATGCGGAGGGGCTCGCGGCCGGTCGTCGGATAGACGTCGACGATGCCGCCGCGCAGCGCGAACTGCCCGCGCTCCTGGGCCTGGTCGACGCGCTCGTAGCCGGCGAGCGCGAGGTCTTCCACGATCGCGTCGATGCCAGGGTCGTCTCCGGGGCGGAGGCGAATCGGCTCGGGCCGCGTCTCGGGTGGGGGCATGGCTTCGGCGAGCGCGGCCGCGGATGCGCTGACGAGGCCGCCGCGGGCGAGCACATCGAGGGCGCGGGCCCGCTCGCCGACGAGGTGCGGCGGCGGCTCGAGGCCGGAGCCCCAGCTCACGCCCCGGCTCGGGAGCAGCGCGACTCGCTCGTCGCTCAGGTACCACGCGGCCGCTTCGGCGACGTCGCGCGCATCCGTGTCCTCCGGCGCGAGGACGACGAGCGGGCGGCCGAGCGCCTCGTACAGCGCCGAAACGACGAGCGGCAGCGCGGGCTCGGAGACACGCGCGCGCGTCTCGGGCAGCTCTTCGAAGAAGGAGCGGAAGCGCTCGTTGTCGGCGAGCTCGCGGACGAACGGGTGGAGAACGGGTCGGTCCATGACGAGCGACGGAACCGGGGTTCCGCGGGCTTGAATGCTATCCACGCGGTCGATGCAGAACTCGGGCGGGTCCCATCCCTAACCCCCACCCACCCGGGGTTCTCGAGGGTACGTGCTCCCGTGTGCCGCGACTGTGCCGGGTTCGAATCAGTTGAAGCGCTGCTGCGCGGGCTCGAGGCCTTCTGCGGCGATCGCCTCCACGGCATCCGCAGCGCGGGCGATCAGCGCGTCGACGTCCAGTTCCGGCTCGAACGCGGAGAGCACGTAGTCGGCGACCGGACGTCGGTCTCCGCGGCCCGGTCGGCCGACGCCCACGCGAAGCCGCAAGAAGTCCTGCGTCCCGAGCGCGGCGGCGATCGAGCGCAAACCGTTGTGCCCGGCGAGGCCCCCGCCACCGCGAGCCTGCAGGCGCCCGGGCTCGAGGTCGACGTCGTCGTGCACGACCAGGAGCTGTTCCGGCTCGACCTTGAAGAACCGCCGGGCGGCGGCGATCGACTTGCCCGAAACGTTCATGTACGTCTCAGGCTTCAGCAGCGCGAGCCGAAGCTCGCCGAGCCGGATCTCCGACAGCCGGCCGTCGAACTTCGACCGGAACGACCCGTCGTGGCGACGCGCGAGCTCGTCGACGACCATCCAGCCGGCGTTGTGCCGCGTCTGCTCGTACTCGCGTCCAGGGTTGCCGAGCCCCGCGACGAGCAGGTCCAGCGTCGAGGCCCGCTCGCCCCGACGAAACAGGCGCATGGACTACTCCTCGGGCTGCTCTTTGCCGCCGGCCTCGGCCGGAGCCTCGCCTTCGCCCGCAGGAGCCTCGCCCTCGGGAGCCTCTTCGCCCTCCGGCACCTCGCCCTCGGGCAGCTCGCCCTCCTCGAGCTCCTCTTCCTCGACTTCGGGCTCGACGATCACCGTCGGAGCGGTCACCGTCGCCAGCACCGTCTCTTCGGGATCGTCGAGGAACGACACGCCGTCCTGAACAGGCAGGTCGACGAGGCGTAGCGTGTCGCCGATCGCCATCCCGCTCACGTCGAGCTCGAGGTGATCCGGGATCTCGAGCGGCAGCGCCTCGACCCTGATCTCGCGCTGAACCTGCGACAGGACGCCGCCTTCCTTCACCCCGGCGGACTCACCGACCAGCTCGACGGAGACCTCGGCCTGGATCGGCTGGTCGAGCCGTACCTCGTGCAGGTCGATGTGCGCGAGCCGGCCGCTCGGCACGTCCTGCTGGTAGTCCTTGAGCACGGCGGGATGCGCCGTCTTCTGGCCCGCTAGGACAACGTCGAGGATCGCATGGAGGCCTGAGTCCCCGGACAGCGCGCGCCGCAGCTCGCGCTCGGGCACACAGAACGCGTGCGGCGTCTTGCCGCGCCCGTAGAGAACGCCGGGCACGAGACCTCCCCTGCGCAGCCGCCGCGAGTCGGCGGAGCCGCGCCCTTCGCGCTCGCTGACCTCCAGCTTCATGCGTTCGCCGGCCATATCGGCGGCGAAGTGTAGCGACGGGTTGCAGCTACTTCGAGATGTGGAGGTCGATCCCGAGCAGAATGAGCGGCCAGAGGAAGACCGCGAGCACGGCCGACCCGATCAGCCGGAGCGTGTCCAGATTCTTGAAATAGTGGTGCGAAGCGGCGACTGCGATCCCCACGACCAGATAGACGATGCCGAGGAGGCTTGGTCTGAACATGCCCTGGAGGCCTACCCGCATAGGCGGGCGTGAAACTAGAAGAGTTCGGCTACGCAGCGTCGCTACGGGGAGTCACCGAGCCCGGCTTGGCCTGGAGCTCGGCTCCGTGCGACGCTCCGCAAGGGAGCGCCGCACGGTTGGGGGATCTATGGGCGGTACTGCTGGTGGAGGGAGCAGACGGCGTCGATGTTGACGCGCATCCAGACACCGCTCTCAAGGGGCTCGGCCAACTTGACCGGCTCTTTGCCATCGACGAGCTGAGACAACTGGGACGCAGTGATCGCGGTCGAGGGGAACCCTGCCCCGGGGAGCTCTCCCGTCCTGCTGAGGACGGTGATCTCCGCGGTTGCCGGCACCACGTAGGTGAGCAGGCGGTGGCCTTCTTCGACCACGTAGTTGTCGTTCGGAACGTCACTCGATCCCGTGTCTTCGAGCTTGGCCCGACTCGCCGTCACTCCACTGAGAAACCACGCCGGATCGAACCGCATCTCGAAGTGGTCTCCAGCGCGCGTCAGCGACTTGATGTGGCCGTACTGCGCGAGATCGCCGCACGGCCTCGCCACCGCTGCCGACGACGCTGCCGCTGAGGATGGGCCCGATGCGGCGAACAGGCGCCCGGACGCGAACACGGCCGCGGCGAGAATCACAGCTCCTGCGATGAATATGAATGCTCTCTTCATGACATCTCCTTCGATCATTGACGTATCCATCGTGCTCACCGCCCGACGCAGCAGCCATGGACGGGAGATGGGCGATCGATGGAATCCGGGGAAAGAACACGCCCAGCCGCTCGGCTGAGCCGTTCCTTCTAGAAGAGCTGGTTCTCGCCGCCGAAGATGGCCGAGACGGAGTCGTCGGAGAAGACGTTCATGATCGTCTCGGCGAGGAGGCGTGAAACGGTCAGCACTGTGACGTTCTCCGGCTTCCGGACAGGATCGACCGGCACGGTGTCGGTGATGACGAGCCCCGTGATTCCCGAAGAGGCCACGCGGGCCAGCGTGTCGGCGTCGAGCAGCGAATGCGTCACGAACATCCACACCTCCTTCGCGCCATGCTCGTGCAGCACCTGCGCGCCGGCGATCTGCGTCCCGCCAGTCGTGGTCACGTCGTCGCCGACGACGGCGATCTTGTCGCGCACACGGCCCGTCACCTCGACGATCCCGACCTGTTCGTGCGCCGGCCGCGTCTTGTGCATGATCGCGAAGTCGGCCCCGATCATCTCCGAGAACTTGAGCGCATGCTTGGCCCGCCCCGCGTCGGGCGCGACCGAGACGACACCTTCGCCGGTGAGCCCCAGGTCGCGGAAATGCTTCGCGAACAGCGGCAGCGCCGTCATGTGGTCGACCGGGATCGTGAAGAAGCCCTGGATCTGGCCGGCGTGCAGGTCCATCGTCAGCACCCGGTCGGCGCCGGCGAGCTGGAGCATGTCGGCGACGAGCCGGCCGGAGATCGGCTCGCGCGGCTTCGCCTTGCGGTCCTGGCGCGAGTAGGGGAACCACGGGATGACGGCGGTGATGCGCTTCGCGGACGCGAGCTTCGCCGCCTGGATCATCAGGAGGAGCTCCATCAGGTTGCGATCGACCGGCTGGGAGCCCGTCTGGACGATGAAGACGTCGGCGCCGCGGATCGATTCCGTGTAGCGCACGTACGTCTCGTCATTCGCGAACGTCCTCAGCTCGACGTCACCCAGCTCGACCCCGAGCTGCTCGGCCATGCGCTGGGCGAGCTCCGGGTGCGAGCGCCCGGCGAAGACCATGAGCCGCTTGAGCGGGCCGCGCTCGATGAAGTGCCCGGGAACGGGCTCCGCGCGAGGCTCCGCCGACTCGAAGCCGGGCAGCGCCGTGAGCTCAACGCTTTCGATCGCCATATCCCTCCTTGTTGACCTGGTGGCTTCGGGCGATCGCGAGCGCCCCGGGCGGGACGTTCTTCGTGACGACCGAGCCCGCCGCAACCCAAGCATTGTCGCCAATCGTGATCGGAGCAACGAACACATTGTGGCTCGCGGTGTGGACATTCCGGCCGATCGACGTCCGGAACTTGCCCGCGCCGAGCTCGGGCCGGTAGTTGGCCGTGATCGCTCCCGCGCCGATGTTCGTCTCCTCGCCCACGTCGGCGTCGCCGATGTAGGAAAGGTGAGGGACCTTCGCGCCCGCACCGATGCGCGAGTTCTTGATCTCCACGAATGTGCCCGCCTTCGTTCCGCCTTCGAGGTGGGTTCCGGGGCGAAGGTAACAGAACGGACCGACGGCCGCACCGGGGCCGATCTCGGCGTCGACGACGACCGCGTGCGGCCCGACGACCGCGCCCGCCGAGATCTTCGACTTCCCGCGAACGACGGTGAACGGATGGATCTCCGCGTCAGGCTCGATCTCGACGTCGGGCTCGATCCAGGTCGTCTGCGGATCGACGATCGTGACCCCGGCGAGCATGTGCTCGTGGTTGATGCGGTCCCGCAGCGCAGCCCCGGCAGCGGCGAGCTCTGCACGCGTGTTCACGCCCTCGGCCTCGACCGGATCGGGTGCGACGTAGGCGGCGACATGGTCGCCATTCTCAACCAGCGCGCGGACCGCGTCGGTGAGGTACAGCTCGCCCTGCTCGTTGGTGGTGTCGAGCTGCTCGAGGGCGGGCCAGAGGCGGTCGGCCGCAAAGACGTAGATCGAGGAGTTGACCTCGTCGACCGCGAGCTCGTCCGGTGAGGCGTCGCCGGCCTCCACGATCGCGCGCACCGAGCCGTTCCCGCCCCGGATCACGCGCCCGTAGTCGCGCGGGTCACGCGGGCGAAAGGAGAGGATCGTGGCGGCCGCACCTTCTCGGCGATGGGTGTCGAGGAGCTCGCGCAGGAGGTTCGGGCTGACTACGGGTGCGTCGCCGCTGAGGACGAGCAGATCGCCGGCGACGTCGCCGAAAGCCTGCCGTGCCGCAGCAAGCGCGTCGCCGGTCCCGCGCGGCTCGGCCTGAACTGCAGTCTCGATCCCGTCGAACTGAGCTACGCCCTGGGGCGAGGTGACGACGACGAGCGGGTCCGCGTCCAGGGCCCGCGCGGCCGCGACGACCCAGTCGACCATCCGGCGGCCGAGGATCTGGTGGAAATGCTTCGGCGTGTCCGACTTCATCCGCGTGCCGAGACCGCCGGCGAGCACGACAGCTGCTGGTTTCTGGTTGCTCATGGGCTGCACAGGATCCAACTCGAAGGTCTCGCCGCCTGCGGCGGCTCGACATTTTCGCCTACGGCGAAAGTGCTGGGGCGCCAGGATTCGAACCTGGGATCACGGGACCAAAACCCGTTGCCTTACCACTTGGCTACGCCCCAATTCGGCGCTCGAAGTCTAGCTTCGACTCGTGAAGAGAAGCGCGAGCGCGAGGATCGCGAGGATGCCGACCGCAACCAGGGCGAGCGTCCCGACCACGATCGCGAGGATCGGGACGAGCATCACGAAGGCCTGGGAGACCGCGGCGATCCAGGCGACGTCCCGGACCGGCCCGGGCCGGAGACGGTGTCCGAGCCAGAAGAAGACCACGACGACCGCGACGGCGATCGCGAGCGTCAGCAGCCTCGGGAGCGCGTGGACGATCAGCAGGAGGCCTTCGATGACCGCGATCCAGACGGCGATCGCGACTCGGCGCTCGCGGAGCCAGCGCCCGAAGCGGCTCTGGCGATGCTCTATGACGCCTGGCTCGAGCACGCAGCAAAGCTACCAAGCGGGGGCCGTCAGCCAGGTCTCGCACCGGTCCGTGAAGAGCTCGCGCGCCGCGGCGGCTCGATCGCGCTCGGTGAAGAGCCCGTACACGGCGGGCCCCGCCCCGGTGACGTCGGCCCGGAACGCCCCGGCCGCGCGCAGCTCATCGGCGATCGGCGACGAGACGAGGTCGTTCGGAGGGAGCGCCCCCAGGTCACCGGCCTCGAGCGCCGCGAGCAACGCTTCGAGCCTGTCCTCGAAACCGTCCTCGCCGTCGAACGCGTCGTAGACGGCCTTCGTCGAGCGTTTCTTCGCATCCCTCGGCAGGACGAGCACGACCGAGTAGTCCTGCGGTAGGACGAGTTCGGAGAGGGTTGCACCACTTCCGAGGCCCAGCTGGGGCCCCTCTCCGAGAAAGAACGGAACGTCGGCTCCGAGCTCGCGTGCGAGCCGGTGCAGCTCCTGGCGGCCGAGAGATCCCTCAAGCGTCTCGTTCGCCAGCCGAAGCGTCGTCGCGGCATCGGAGCTGCCTCCGCCCAGGCCCGCTGCGACTGGGATGCGCTTTTCGATGCGCACCTTGGCGGTGACGCCGATCGCTCGCAGGGCTTCGTGCACCAGTGTGTCCTCCGAGTAACCCTCGACCTCGGTCTTGTTCGCGGCCTCGAGAGCAATGTCGTCGGCGAGGTCGATCCGCTGGAGAACGGTCGCGACCTCGTGCATGCCGTCCGCGCGCCGTGGGCCGACGACGAGTGCGAGGTTGATCTTCGCGTGCGCCTTCATCGGAGGGCCTGCTCGAGCGCGACGAACTCCGCCGGCTCGAGAGCTTCGGCCCGGACGTTCGGCTCGCGCTCGATCACTGCCAGAGCCTCGACGGCCTTCCGACGGGAGGCGAGGCCCGCCAGCTCGAGCGAGTTCGGCAGCGTCTTGCGCCGGTGCGCGAACGCCGCCTGAACCACGTCCTTTGTCGCGCCGAAGCTTTCGGGCAGCGCCACGCGACGAAAGGCGACGAGCGCCGAGTCGACGTTCGGCGGCGGCCGAAAGACCGTGCGGGCGACGGGATGGAAGCCGGTGCGCTCGGCCGCGAGCTGCACGAGCACCGAGACCGCGCCGTACGCCTTCGTCCCGGGCCGCGCGAAGAGACGATCGGCGACCTCGCGCTGGACCATCACCGTCCAGTGAACGACGCTCGGGAGGCGGTCGAGGCTCTCCACGATCAGCGGTGTGGCGACGCTGTACGGCAGGTTCGCGACGAACTTCGTCGGCGCTGGATCGAGGGCGCCGAGATCGAGGCGGAGCGCGTCGCCGAACACGAGCTCGATGTTCTCGCGGCCGTGGAGACGCTCGGCGAGATGCGGCTGAAGCCCACGGTCGAGCTCGACGGCATGCACGAGCGCTACCCGGTCGGCGAGGTACGCCGTGAGGACGCCCAGGCCCGGACCGACCTCCAGCACGGCGTCGTTCGGGTCGAGCTCGGCGAGGCGGCCGATCACGCCGAGGATGTTCTCGTCCACGAGGAAGTGCTGTCCGAGCTCGCGGTTTGGAGCGACCGGGAGCCTCACGGTAGCGAGAACGCGGCGGCTGCGTTGGCCTCGATGCGCGCGCCGAGGTCGGCCGCGTCGACTCCGCGCACCTTGGCGAGCTCCTCGACGGTGAGCACGACATTCGCCGGCTCGTTCGGACGGCCGCGCCGGGCCTGCGGGGCCAGGTAGGGGCTGTCGGTCTCGGCGAGGATCCGTTCATCGGGAACCTGAGCGGCGGTGGCCCGCAGATCCGACGCCTTCGGGTACGTCACGTTCCCGGCGAAGGAGACGTAGTAGCCGCGCTCAAGGACTGTGTTGAGCAGTCCGGGCGACGAGAAGCAGTGCATGACGACGGCTCCGTCGAACCCGGCGAGGACGTCGGCCGTGTCGGCGTCCGCATCTCGCGTGTGGATGACCACCGGCTTGCCGAGTGAGGCGGCGAGCTCGAGCTGCGCCTCGAGGAGCCGGCGCTGGCGGTCGCGCGGCGCGCGATCGCGGAAGTAGTCGAGACCGGTCTCCCCCACCGCCACCGAGCGCTCGTGCTCGGCGAGCTCTCGCAGCTCGTCGATCCGATTCGCCTCCGCGTCGCCGGCCTGGTGCGGGTCGATGCCGACCGCGACGAACACCTCCTCGTGCAGCTCTGCCAGCTCGAGTGCCGCGCGGGACGAGTCGATGCCGGTGCCCACCGTGATGATCCGCTCGACACCTGCCGAGCGCGCCCGCCGGATCAGCGCTGACGGCCGGTCGTCGCACGCGTCGAGGTGCGCGTGGGTGTCGATCACTCGTCGGTCTCGCCGGCGCGCTTCCTCATGCGCTCGAGCTCGGCGGGCACGACCACGTCTGGGTCGAGCTTCTTGAAGAGCGGCCGCGGCTTCTGGAGGGTCTGCCCAGGCGGGAGCTCGCTCGGCACCCAGCCGCCCGTCCAGGACTCGTAGTCGCCGGTCAGCACCTCGTGCGGATCCTCGTCGTCACCGACGTCGCGGAGCTCGAGCGGCCCGGCGATCGTCCCCTCGTAGCCGAGCAGCTCGTGCACAGTCTGCGACGAGAACGGGAGGAAGGGCGTAAAGATCGTCTTCAAGCTGTCGATGGCCCGTAAGGCGACGTAGAGGACCGTTCCGGCTCGCTCGCGATCGCTCTCGATCAGCGCCCACGGGGCCTGATGATCCGTGTAGCGGTTGACGAGCGTTGCGAGCTTCATCGCCTCGGCGAGCGCAGCCCGGTACCGCGCGCCTTCGATCAGGTCGCCGACCGTCTCGAAGCCGGCGCCGATCGCATCCAGGAGCTCCCGGTCCTCGGCCGTCAGCTCGCCGGGCTCGGGAACGGGGCCGAAGTTCTTGTGCGCCGACGAGAGCGTTCGGTTGACGAGGTTGCCCCAGTTCGCGACGAGCTCGTCGTTGTTCCGGCGCACGAACTCCGACCATGTGAAATCGGTGTCCTGTGTCTCCGGGCCCGACGCGGTCAGGAAGTAGCGGAGCGGGTCCGGGTCGTACCGGCTCAGGAAGTCGCCGACCGCGATCGAGACACCGCGGCTGACGCTGAACTGCTTTCCCTCCATGGTCAGGAACTCGCTCGCGACGATGTCGTCAGGTAGCTCGAGAGGCTTGCCGGCTCCGAGCTCGCCGCCCTCGCCGTACCCGAGGAGGATGCTCGGCCAGATCACGGTGTGGAACACGATGTTGTCCTTGCCCATGAAATAGAGATGGCGCGCTTCTGGGTCCTGCCACCACTCGCGCCAGGCCTCGGGAGTCCCACGATTGATCGCCCACTCGACGGCCGCCGACAGGTAGCCGATCACCGCGTCGAACCAGACGTAGATCCGCTTGTCGTCGCGTCCCGCGTACTCGGGCGGCACCGGAATCGGCACGCCCCAGTCGAGGTCGCGTGTGATCGGCCTCGGCTTCAGGCCCTTGAGCAGCCCGAGCGAGAAGTTGCGCACGTTCGGACGCCAGTGGTCCTGCCGCCCGATCCACTCGGTCAGCTGCCCGGCAAAGGCGGGTAGATCGAGGAAGAGGTGGCTCGTCTCCTTGAAGACTGGCGGCGTCCCGTCGATCTTCGAGCGCGGGTTGATCAGGTCGACCGGGTCGAGCTGGTTCCCACAGTTGTCGCACTGGTCGCCGCGCGCGGACTCGAAGCCGCAAATCGGGCATGTGCCCTCGATATAGCGGTCGGGAAGCGTGTGCCCGGTGGTGGCCGAGAAGGCGCCCATGGTCGTCTGTTCGACGATGTAGCCGTGCTCATAGACGGTCCGGAACAGGTCCTGTACGACGCGGTAGTGGTTCTGCGTCGTCGTTCGCGTGAACAGGTCGTAGGAGAGACCGAGGTCGTGCAGGTCCTTGCGGATGAGCGCGCTGAAGCGGTCAGCGGTCTCACGTGGGGACAGACCCTCGTGATCGGCCGCGACCATGACGGGGGTTCCGTGCTCGTCGGTACCGCTGACCATCAGGACCTGGTTGCCCCGCAGGCGGTGATAGCGGGCCGTGATGTCGGACGGAACGCCGAAGCCGGCGACATGTCCCAGATGGCGTGGGCCACTCGCGTAGGGCCACGCGACGGCGACGAGTATGCGCTGTGGTCGACGGTTCGGGAAGGCGTTCCTCCGGGGCGGGCTCGGTCGTGGACATCTTACGGAGGGGCGGTGGCGCGAATCGGCGCGCCACGAGCCGGCCCACGAGGCCGATCGCGAGCAGCCCCAGCCCGAGCGCGCCGAGCACCGGCAGCACGGCTCGGTTCGAACGACCGGCGCGCGCCGCCACGACCGGCGTCGAACTGACGGGCGCCACGCGACCACCGCCAACGGCCGGCTCGCCGGCGCGAGCAGGCGGGCGCACGCGTGCCCGCGCGGAAGACATGGTCGGCCGAGGGCGCGCAGCTCGTTGCCGCGCACGCGGCCGGGCTACCGACGATTTTCCGGAGCGGTGACGCCTAACGTGCCGGGGTGCGGATCCGGCCTGCGGCCGCGCCACCGCCGGCCGCGGAGGCGCCACCGACCGGCGCGCGCCCTGGCCATGTGAGGACGTCCGACGATGGCCACGGTGAGCTGAAGAGCGCGGAGGAGCGACTCGACGCGCGGGAAGAGCTGGAGCCGGAACCTGCGCCTGCTGCTCCTGCGGCTGCTCGACCGGCGGCGGCTGCTCGGGCGCGTGCCGGGGCGGCAGGAGCGTCAGCGGATCGACGTATCCGTCCGGGTCCGCAGTGTGGCGGATGCCGAGGTGCACATACGGCTCCGTACCTTCGGGCTCGCCGCTCGGCCCGATCGTGCCGACGACGTCGCCCTGGCTCACCTCCGTCCCGACCGTGACGCCGATCGAGCCGAGGTGGACGAGCGTGACCGACCACCCGTCCTCGGTGCGGACGGTCAAGCACAGCCCCTGATGGGGCAGCTGCCCCGCGTACGCGACGATCCCGCCGGCGGCCGAGCGCACGTCAGAGCCCGTCGGCGCGCCGATGTCGATCCCGCGGTGCTGGCCGCCCGCGTAGGGATCGCCCTCGGAGACGAACGGCCTCAGCACCGGCCCGTCCACGGGCCACGCCCAGGCCGAGGCTCCCGGAGCAAGCGCGAGCGCGACGAGGATGAGGAAGAGGATCGCGTTGCCTGATCTGAAAACCATTGCGGCCAGAGTACAGGGGCGGATCGGCTGTTGTCAAATCTGATTACAGCGAGGCGCGGTAGAGGCTGTTCCGGGAGTGCCCGGTCAGCCGCGCGACGAGGTCGGCGGCCCTCCAGCGGCCCAACCCCGCGTCGACGAGCTCGGCAACGGCAGCGAGCGCATCCTCCTCGGCCCCCCGCTTGACCGCCGCCGGTCCGACGACGATCGTGATCTCGCCCCGAGGCGGCTCCGGAAAGCGCCGCGCGACCTCGAGAGCGCTCCCGCGAACAACCTCCTCGAAGCGCTTCGTCAGCTCGCGGCAGACCGCCACCGGACGCTCGGGCAGCGCGTCGGCCACCGAGCGCAGGCTCGCCGGCAGCCTGCGAGGCGACTCGAACGCCACCGCCGAGTGAGGCCACGCCGCAAGCTCGGCCCAGAGCGCAACGCGCGCAGCCTCGGCCCGCGGCAGGTACCCGAGAAACTGGTACCGCTCGCCGACGAGCCCACTCGCCACGAGCGCCGTCTCTACCGCCGAGGGTCCGGGCAGCACCGTCACCGGCACGCCCATCTCGAGCGCCGCCTCGATCAGGCGCGTGCCTGGATCGCTCACCCCCGGCAGGCCCGCGTCACTCGTCAGCGCGATGCGCTCGCCGGACTTGAGCCTCGGCAGTAGCTGTGCGGTGCGCTCCGCCTCGTTGTGCTCGTGGTAGCTGAGGAGCTTCGCCTCGATCCCGTGCCGCTTGAGCAGAACCTTCGTCCGCCGGGTGTCCTCGCAGAGCACGAGGTCTGCCTCCGCCAGCTCACGGAGCACGCGCAGCGTCACGTCCTCGAGGTTCCCGATCGGCGTCGCGCAGACTGCGAGCAACCTAGAGGGCCTCGAACCCGACGAAGCCGGCGCCGACGAGCCCAGCGTCGGGGCCGAGCAAAGCGGGGACGACGCGCACGAGGTCCCGGCCGGGCGGGAGAGCCTCGAGCTTCATCGTCTCCAGCGCCGGCTCGAGGAAGAGGTCGCGAGCCTGGCTGAACCCGCCTCCGATCACGATCACCTCGGGATTGAAGACGTTCACGAGCGAGCCGAGAGCCGCCCCGAGCCGTCGCCCGATCTCGCGCACCGCCTCCAGCGCCTCCCCGTTTCCGTCCCGCGCCGCGCCGACGAGCTCCCGGCCGGTGGCGTCCGGCCCGAGCAGCTCCACCGCCTTCCGGTCAGCCGCGCGACCCGACGAGACCTGCTCGAAGTGGCCGTGACCGGTGCAGTTGCCGGTGCACGGCTCGCCCCCGTACGCGAGCACCATGTGCCCGATCTCGGCGCCCGCCCCGACCCAGCCGCGATACGGCTTGCCGTCGAGGATCAACCCGCCGCCGACGCCCGTGCCGAGCGTGAGCATGATCATGTCGCTCGCGCCCCGCCCCGCGCCGATCTTCCACTCGGCGATCGCGGCCGCGTT
>VAXT01000184.1 GCA_005883245.1 Actinomycetota bacterium
GACCAGGTCAACGCCGACCTGAAGGCGGACCGGATCACGAAGGACCAGGCGGACGCGATGAAGGCGCAGATCGAGAAGGGCGGCGCGCCGCTCTTCTTCGGCGGCCCGCACCGCTTCGGCGATTTCGGGCACCGCGCGCCGTTCGCTCCGCACGACCACCTCTCGAGCGCGGCCGACTACCTCGGGCTGACCGTTCCGCAGCTCTTCCAGAAGCTCGCGAACGGCCAGTCGCTGGCGGACGTCGCCAAGGCGCAGCACAAGTCCGTCGACGGCCTCAAGCAGGCGATCCTCGACGGTGCCAGGAAGGACCTCGACCAGGCCGTCAAGAGCGGCTTCCTCACCGAGGCCCAGGCGAAGGACGCGCTGAGCGCGCTCCAGTCCCGGATCGACGACATCGTCAACGGGTCGTTCCCCGGCCCGGGATTGCGCGGCGGCTTGCACTTCCACTGGCGGCAGGGGCCGCCGAGGGACGACGGCGCGTGGAGGATGCCGGCCGCCTGAGCACACCCGCACCACCCCTCCTATCCGTGAAACGCGGCCTGCGCCTTCCAGTGCGGGCCGCGTGCGTTTCGAGCAGCGCTAGAACCCGCGGATCGTCGCGCGCGTCCCGATCACGATCAGCGGGTGCCCGGCCGGGTCGAACCAGCGCAGGAGCTTCAGCAGCTGAGGAAGGGCGACGCTGACGCAGCCGAGCGTGGGGTTGCCATGGCTGACGTGCAGGAAGATGCCCGAGCCGCGGCCCGGGACGATCGGGTGCGTGTTGTAGTCGATCACCGCGAGATGGCGATAAGCGGTCGGCGACTTGGACATGTCCTCGCTCGTGACCCGGAACGGCGGCTTCGCCCCGCAGCGGACGTGGTGGAACCGGTTGTAGAAGGGCGAGCGGGAGTCCTCGACCCACCAGTCGCCGCAGACGATCCGGTGATAGCGGTAGCGCACGCCCGGGTTCGGCGCGACGCCGTACATGACCGGCTGGATCCCGAACGCTCCGCTCGGGGTCTTCAGATCCCCTTCGCGCTTGTGCTCGGAGATGCCGCGGATGCCGAGCCACGCCGGCCACGGGCCTGCGACCTGTGCCCAGCACTCGCCGCTTTTCTCCCACGCGCGCAGGGCTCCCGTCTGCGAGCTCGAGCGGAGCGACGCGACCGTGACGAGCTGCGTCGCAGAGCCCGTGTCGGCGAGCTGGTTCGCGAGCGTCGGCTGACACTGCGCGAGCGCGGTGCTCGCGCCCGTCGCCGATGCCGCGGGAATGAGCGCCAGGCAGGCCAGGAGCGCGCAGGTCAGCTTCATCCGGCCAACCAGACTAGTCTCGATGGTCCATCCATGAGCCTCGCCTTGCTCGCACTCCTCGCGGCGCCGCCGTTCGCGCACAGCGTGTTCCCGGTGACACGTGAGCAGCTCCCGCACTCGTGGCATCCGGGCTGTCCGGTCGGCCCCTCGTCACTGCGCAAGCTCCGCGTCGGCTACTGGGGCTTCGACGGGAAGAGCCAGGTGGGGACGCTGATCGTCAACCGGAGCACGGTGGACGACCTGACCGTCGTCTTCCGGCGGCTCTACCGGGCGCGGTTTCCGATCCGGCGCATGCGCCCGATCGACGCCTACGGCGGGAACGACGAGCGCTCGCTCGCGGCCGACAATACCGCTGCCTTCAACTGCCGCTATGCGGTCGGCCCGGGCCTGAAGCGCTGGTCGGCACACGCGTACGGGGTCGCGATCGACGTCGATCCGGTCGAGAACCCGTACCTGGAGGGCGGGAGAGTCCATCCGCGCGCGGGCAGAGCGTATCTCGACCGCACGAACGTCCGGCCGGGCATGGCCGTGCGGGGCGGACTGCTCGTCAGCGCGTTCGCATCGGTCGGCTGGCAGTGGGGAGGCCGCTGGACCGGCACGCCGGACTACCAGCACTTCTCTGCGACGGGCGGTTGAGCGTCTATCGCAGTTGCGCGACGCGCAGCTGGTTGCCGGACGTGTCACGGAAGCCGACGTCTTTCCCGTAGGGCTGCTCGGTCGGCTCACCCTGGAACTCGACGCCGCGGCTCTTCAGCTCTTCGTAGGTCGCCTGAACGTCGTCTGAGGCGAAGAAGAGGCCGGTCGCCGCGCCCTTGGCCACGAGCGCCAGGATTTGCTCCCGCGTCTCGGCGTCGAACACGGGCGGGCCGGGCACGGCCATGAGCGAGATCGCGACGTCGGGCTGGCCCGGGACGCCGACCGTGAGCCAGCGGAAGTTGCCCATCTCGGGCACCGTCACGTCCTCGCGGAGCTCGAGCCCGAGCTTCTCCGTGTAGAAGACCAGGGCCTCGTCCTGGTCATGGACCCAGACCTGGGTGGTCGTCAGCTGCTTCAGCATCGTCTGCACCTCCGTGTCGTAGGTCGGTGAAGCTAGTCGGACGGCGTACATTCGTCTTCTCGAAAACTGCTGGACTGCGGCCGCGCCCAGGCAATGAGCATGCAGGCCGGAATCCGAGCGTGCGTGATCGCTGGCGGGTGCGCGGCCCGGTAGGCGGCCGGTGAGAGACCGAACGTGCGCCCGAAGCTCGTCGTGAACGAGCCGACGCTCCGCAACCCGACCGCGAGGCAGATGTCGGCGACCGCCCGGTCCGTGTTGCGAAGCAGAGCCGCCGCGCGCTCGAGCCGCCGCGTGAGCAGGTACTGATGAGGCGTCTCGCCGAAGGCGCGGCGAAACTCCCGGCTGAAGTGCGCCACGGAGAGGTGCGCTGCGCGGGCGAGAGCGGGGACGTCGAGCGGCTCGCGGTATCTCGCGTCGGCGAGATCCTTCGCGCGGAGCAAGTGCCGGGCCGGTGGGACGGGGCTGTTCACCGGCTAGCGAGCGACTTCGTAGCTGAGGTGGGTCACGAACGGTGACTCGACGACCTTCGTCAGCTTCAAGGCGGGCAGGTCCTTCCTGTTTCGATTTGGTTACGCAGACTCCGGACCGGCTCGAAACTCATCGGCGGTCCGTAGTATCGAAGAGCCTCGTTCACGACGATCGAAAGGAGAGAGGACATGGCTGTTCAGCCGATTCCCGAGGGCTACAACACGGTCTCGCCCTACCTCGCCGTCGACGACGCAGCGAAGGCCATCGAGTACTACAAGAAGGCCTTCGGCGCCGAGGAGACCGTTCGCATGAACGGGCCCGACGGCAGGATCGGGCATGCGGAGCTGAAGATCGGGGATTCGCACCTGATGCTCTCCGATCCGTTCCCGCAGGCATCGACGACGCCGCCGAAGGAGCTCGGGGGCACGAGCGCGAGCATCTTCATGTACGTCGAGGACGTCGACGCGGTCGTGCAGAAGGCCGTCGACGCCGGCGCGACCGTGACGATGGAGGTCGAGGACCAGTTCTGGGGCGACCGGTTCGGCTCGATCACCGATCCGTTCGGCCATTTGTGGTCGATCGCGACGCACGTGGAGGATCTGAGCCCCGAGAAGATCGAGGAGCGCAGCAAGGCTGCTATGGCAGCCATGAGCGCCTCCTAAGGGACTGGGCCCCGCCGGGCCGGCCGGCGGGCCCACAGCCCGTTACGCGACGGTGCGGAGATACGCGTCGATCCGCGCCGCGCCGGCGACGCCCCGTGCGGAAAGAGCGGAAATGTTCTGGCGCGACCGACGTTGGTTTCACTAACGTCCGCGATGAGTTTCGGGGGCGTACGGGGTCCTTGATGGAAATGCGAGCTTAGGGGAGGGGTGCATGACTGAACGCAACACGGGATCTGTCAAGCAGCGCCGTCTGGCGCACGAACGGCTCTCGACGGGGCTGCTGGCGCGCTGGGCGCGCTTGTGCGCGTCGCACCCCTGGCGGGTGGTTCTCGGCTCGCTCGCGTCGATCGCCCTGCTCGTCATGCTCGTCTTCACCATCGGCGGCAGCCTCAAGGACGTGTTCGAGATCCCGGGCTCGGACACGCAGAAGGCCACAGACCTCATCAAGGCGGAGTTCTCCTCCGAGCAGGGCTCCGTGCTCAACCTCGTCTTCGCCGCGCCGAAGGGCCAGCGTCTCGACACGCCGGAGCGCAAGGCCGCAGTCAACGCGGCCGTTGCCAAGCTCAAGACGACGGAGTTCAAGGCCAAGGACGGCAAGGCGGGCATCGAGAGCGTCGGCAATCCGTTCTCCGACCAGACGTTCTCCGACAACGGACGAATCGCGTACGCGGAAGCGCAGTTCTCGGAGACGATCGAGACCGCAGATCGCTCTCAGGTCGTTGACGTCGAGAATGCGGTCCGCAAGACGGTCGAGCCGGCGGGCGTCACCGCCGAGTTCAACGGCGAGGCCGAGGCGCCGCCCATCCAGCAGGGGATCCAGGAGCTGCTTGGCTTCCTGGCCGCGTTCATCGTTCTGATGATCGTCTTCCGCACGTTCGTCGCGACCACCATTCCGATCGCGCTGGCGCTCGTGGCCGTCGGAACGGCGTTCATCCTCCTCTTCATCCTCGCCGGGTTGACCGACATCAACACGATCACGCCGGTCCTCGTGTCGATGATCGGCATCGGCGTCGGGATCGACTACTCGCTCTTCATCGTCACGCGGTTCAGACAGTTCCTGCACGAAGGGATGTCGCCGGTCGACGCGGCCGCCGAGGCGGGCGCCTCCGCCGGCCGGGCAGTGCTGTTCGCGGGCCTCACGGTTGCGATCTCGGTCACCGGCCTCGCGTTCTTCGGCCTCGACTTCGTGACCAAGCTCGGGATCGGCGCGGCCCTGGGCGTGCTGACGACGGTCCTGATCGCCAACTCGCTCCTGATCGCCGTGCTCGCAAAGCTCGGGCACAAGATCGATCGCTGGAAGGTGCCGTTCCTCAAGCCGATCGACGACTCCGAGGCAGGTCGCGAGAAGTCGTTGATCGGGCGCTGGGGCCGGTTCGTGACGCGGCACGCCAAGCCGATCTTCGTCATCCTGCTCGTGGCCGGCCTCGTCCTGGCCGGGACGTCGGCGCTCGTGCGACTGGGCGCTTCCGACCAGGGCGATCGTCGTCGACGTGAAGGGAGACGAGGATGCTCCGCAACGGGTCTATCAACGCGTGCGCGGGTTCGACGATGTCGCCTCGGTCAGGAAACCTCAGTTCAACGACGCGAAGACCGTCGCGATCGTCTTCGTCACGCCCAACTCGGCGCCGCAGGACGAGAAGACCGCACAGCTCGTGCACCGGCTGCGCGACGACGTCGTGCCGGCGGCGACCAAGGGCAGCCCAGCCGCGGTCTACGTGTCGGGGCTGAACGCGGCCTTCATCGACATCGCCGACCGGATCATCCAGCGGCTGCCGCTCTTCCTGCTCTACATCATCGGGGTCACGTTCATCGTGCTCGCCATGGCCTTCCGCTCGATCGTCATCTCTCTGACGGCGGCGATCGCGACCATTCTGTCCGCGTTCATCGGGTTCGGCGTGCTCACGCTCGTGATCCAGAAGGGCTACGGGATGGGCCTGACGGGCCTCGATCGGACAGGACCGATAGAAACCTTCGTTCCGCCGATCGCGTTCGCGATCCTCTTCGGCCTGTCCATGGACTACATGGTCTTCCTCGCGAGCCGCATCCGGGAAGAGCACGTCCACGGGCTGAACACGACGGAGGCGGTCGAGCACGGGATCGCGGCCATCGGGCGGGTCATCGTCGCGGCGGCGATCATCATGGCCACGGTCTTCTCTGCGTTCATCCTCACCTCCGACCGGATCTCCAAGGAGTTCGGCCTCCTGCTCGCGGTGGCGATCCTGACCGACGCGCTGGTCGTGAAGATGACGCTCATCCCCGCCTTCATGACGCTGATGGGCGAGAAGTCGTGGTACATCCCGCGCTGGCTCGACCGGCTTCTCCCGAAGCTGACGATCGAGCCGCCGCACGAGGGCGAGGCAGGCCTCGAGCCGGGCGTCGAGCGGCGGCCGGAGCCGAGCGAGGCCTGACGAGGCGGAAGCTCGAGATGACGAAGAGCGAACGGGCAAGCGGACAGAAGCCCATCCGGCTCACCGCACGCGAGACGGGCTGGGAGTTCGCAAGCGGCCGCTCGGTGCTGGGGTACGGGTTCGACGATCAGGTTCCTGGACCGGCGATCGAGGCCGAGGTGG
>VAXT01000185.1 GCA_005883245.1 Actinomycetota bacterium
CGAACACGGGCAAGGTGCAACGCCGCGTCAGGATCGGCGTCAAGCCCAGAGGGCTCGCAGTCGCCGCCGGAAGCGTGTGGGTCGCGAACTCGAGGTCCGGGACTGTTTCACGGATCCGAGTCCCCTAGCTCTTGCCAAGGCAAGCGAGTCAGCCTTCCCAGCGGACGACGATCCGGCCGTCGACCCCGGGGAGGGGCAAGCCTTCCGCTTCCGCCTCGACCGCTTCGCGCTTCGCCCGCCCGAGCCGCTCCCACGGCGTGATCGTCAGCTTCGCCTGCGCGCGCCGCCACGTCCCGACGATCTCCCCCCCGACGAGGACTGCGCCCGGCCAGACGCGCGAGGTCCACAGCTCGCGGCGCCGCCCGGCGTCGGGGACGAGGAGCTCGCGATCGGCTCCCTGGAGGAGGTAGTAGGCGTCGCCGCTCGGAATGAGCCGTGCCGCAGCCGCAGGTCCGGCGGGAGCTCGGAACAACGGCTCGTCGCGGGTCAGGATCCACGCGTCGCCGATCGGAGCCCGCACGTGCGTGAGCGATCTCTTGAGCCCGTCGAAGGCCGCTCCCGCCTCGACAGGCCCGAGGCCGGCCCAGGTCGCGAACGCCCCCGGCGTCGTGGGGCCGAACACATGCAGGTACCTGCGCGCAAGCTCACGGCGTGCGGCGAGCGGGTCGACGTCGGGCCGCGGCACGGTCCAGATGACCGGCTGTCGCGCGCCTTCCCAGCGGATCAGGACCGTCCCTGTCGGCGCCGCGTAGCGGAAGAGATTCGCGTTCACGCCCAGGGCGTCTCCCGCCTCGCCGTACCCCATCCGACGGCCGTCGAGGAAGGCATGCAGACGGGCCGCGATCTCCTCGGCTCTCTGCCGACCTGGGGCGTCGTCAGGCAGTCTCCCGAGTGTGAAGAGCGCGCGGTCGCGTGCCGGCACGACGTACGTGCTGAACCGCGGGCCCCAGACCTGGACGAGCGACGGATCCTCCCAGCTCGATGGGTGCGTCCCCTCGACGCGCGCGTGGATCGAAAGGAGCGCGGCCCGCGGCATGCTGTCCTGCAGGCCCGCCCAGGCAGCACGGCGGAGCGAGCGCGGGCCCCCTGGCAACCGCTCGTCGAGCGCGCCGACTCGCCGACGGAACGCGAGGATCTGCGACCGCGTGAGGTCGAGCCGAGACCTGGTCAGCTCATCCCTCCGGCGACGGCATGGACATTCAACGAGCCTAGATGATCGGTACCGGTGATCCTCTGGGCTCGCGAGGGCAGAGCGGCAACGTCGTGCTCCGGCTCGTTCGTCGCTAACGTTCGGCGGCGATGGCAACCCGGGAGGCCGCCTGTCACTGCGGGCAACTTCGTCTCGAAGTCGAAGATGATCCGTTTTCTGTCGCCATCTGCAACTGCCTCGCGTGCCAGCGTCGGACCGGCAGCGCCTTCGGGATGCAGGCGGGCTACAAGGCCGGCCAGGTGCGCGTCGACGGGCGCTTCAACGACTACTCGCGCATCTCGGACGAGGCCGACCGGAAGGAGCACGTTTTCCACTTCTGCCCCGAGTGCGGTTCGCAGGTCTTCTACACCGAGCCGGACGACCCCGACCTGATCGTCGTCTCCGTCGGCTCGTTCGCCGATCCGTCGTTCCCGCCGCCGACCGAGTCGGGCTACGACTCTCGGCGTCATCCCTGGGTCGAGCTCCCCGAGTCGATCCAGCGTTCTGCTCCGGAGCTGTGGGATTCGGTGCGCCCTCTCTACGAGGCTGGGAAGTACGCGGAGGCGGCGGAGAGGGGCCGCGAGCTCCTCGAGGCCCGCGCCGACCAGGCGTATCTCTTCTACAACGTGGCGTGCTGCGAAAGCCTCGCCGGGCAGACGGCCGAAGCCGTGGAGCACCTCCGCCGGTCGATCGAGATGTGGGACGGCTGTCGCAACATGGCGCGAGGGGACTCGGACTTCGACTCGATTCGCGGCGAGACCGCATTCGAGGAGCTGATGGCCGCGCGCCGAGCTCGCACGGAGATCGTGAGCGTGCGCGAGTTGGAGCCGGGCCTCTGGCACTGGCAGGCACCGCATCCGGACTGGCGGTCGGGCGAGCCCTGGGAGAAAGAGGTCTCCTCGTATGCGATCGACGACGGCGAACGCCTGTTGCTTTTCGACCCGCTGGGCCTGCCCGGTGAGATCGAGGAGCTCGCGGCTTCGCGAGAGGCCGCGATCGTCCTGACCGCTCCGTGGCATGAGCGAGACACGCAGAGCCTCGTGGAGCAGCTCGGGGTGCCCGTGTACACGCCTCCGCCGGACACGGGAGAGGATCTCATGCGGAAGTTCGACGTCCCCGCGGAACAGGCCGAGGGCTTCGTGAGCCCCGATCTGATGTGGCTGCTCGAAGGCGGGGCCGGCGAGTCCCATCAATTCCTGGCCGGCGACCGGCTGCCCTTCGGCGTCGAGGCGTTCCCCGGCTGGACGCACAACGACGTCGTGCTCTGGGTCGAGAGCCGGCGGGCGGTGATCGCGGGCGATACTCTGGCCGACTTCGGCCGCGGCATCGCGATCAACACTCGGTGGCTCCGCGGAGGCGTGACGCGCGAGCAGGTCGCCGACGGTCTGCGCCCGCTGCTCGAGCTGCCCGTCGATCGAGTGCTCGCGTCGCACGGCGGGCCCTTCGACAGAGCCGCCCTCGAGCGCGCGCTCGCCTGACCGCTACTCCGCGACGGCTTGTAGCCCCAGCCACGAGGCGAGCTCGTCGATCTCCGCAGCCACGGCCTTGGCGATCGTGCGCGTGAACTTGACGTCTTCGTGGATCGCGTTCACGCGGAGCACGGACGCCTTGCGGTCGGCCTTCGCGTCGAGCTTCCCGACGAGCCGATCGCCGTGGAGGATCGGAAGGGCGAAGTAGCCCCAGCGGCGCTTGGCGGCGGGCTTGTACATCTCGAGGACGTACTCGAACTCGAACAGGTCCTCGCTTCGGCGACGGTCGTGGACGAGGCGGTCGAAGGGAGACAGGAGAGCCGTTCGCCCCTCGAACTCGTGGCCGAGCGCGGCGGGGTCGACACGCCATTCACCCTTCGTCCCCTCGACCATCGCAGGTTCGCCGGCCTCGCCGACGTCGATCGGCTCCATCGGCATCTTCGGGCCCTTCGGCCGCGCGATCCCGAGCGACGCCAGCCGGCGCTCGTTCTTCCTCCGCTCGGCCTCGTCGACCGGCGGCACGTCGACGTCGGGATAGACGCGCTCCGCGAGGTCCCACACGCGCTCGCGCCCGACCCGCGCCGAGATCGCGATCTCACCGCGGATCAGCATGAACTCGAGCATCTGCGTGACGTTGCGGTTGTTCGTCCAGCCGCTCGAGGCCCACGGCACGGCGCACGTGTCCGGGATCTCGCGCGAGGGCAGCGGCCCGGAGCGGCGGAGCAGCTTCAGGATGTCCTTCCGGAACGAATCGTTGTCGCGGAACCAGGCGCGCGACGTGTCGTAGACCGGGAAGTCCTCTCCGCCCGCGAGGTACAGCGCGAGGTCGCTCATCGGCCGCACCATGGCGTCGAGCTCGAACACGGTGCGGTCCTCCTCGTGGGCCCGCTTGAACTGCTCCGGCCGGTACGCGGAGCCGAGGCGGCTCCAGGCGACGAGGTCGGCGCTGGGTGCGATCGCTGCGGTCGGGTCGATCTGGAGGAAGGTCAGCTGCTGCACCGTTGCGAGCAGGTCGCTCGGCCGCTGCGCATCGAGCAGCTGCGCGCGCACCGCGATCCGCCGGGCCTGCGCCTTCGTGAGCTTGTGGACTGCCTTCGCCAAGGTCAGACGGCTCCGGCGGTCGCCTGCAGCATGTCGCTCGCGAGCCAGTCGGAGACGGCGGCGCCGATTGCAGCAGTGCTTCTGAGCGAGTGCGTTCCCGGAACGAGGACGACGGTCCGGTTCGGGCCCTCGGCGGGAATGCCGAACGGGTCACGCTCGCCCTGCACGACGAGCGTCGGCACGGTGACCGCATCCAGCTCGGGCAGCCGGCTCTTCGTCGGATCGTCGCCGCGACCCGGCGGGTGCACGGGGAAGGCGAGACAGAGCAGCGCGACCGCACCGACCTCGGCGGCCGTGCGGCAGGCGACCCGCGCTCCCGCCGAGCGGCCGCCGCAGACCACCGGAAGCCCTTCGAGATCGCCCTCCCGAAGTTGCCCGAGCACGCTCGTCCATGCCGCGTCCAGCTGGGCGGCCGGCGCGGGGCTCTTCCGGCCCGCAACACGGTATGGCTGCTCGACGAGCACGACGCTCAGTCCTGCTGCGAGCGCAGCGTCCTTCGCCGCGACGAGGTCGGGCGACTCGACCCCGCCGCCGGCCCCGTGGCCGAGCACAAGCGCAGCCCCGGCCCCGTCGACCGGATGAAGCTGCGCCCGCGCGGCGCCGACAG
Organism: Actinomycetota bacterium; assembly: GCA_005883245.1. Lineage (GTDB taxonomy): Bacteria > Actinomycetota > Thermoleophilia > Gaiellales > Gaiellaceae > VAXT01. The sequence continues at coordinate 4,367 of VAXT01000185.1, forward strand.
GAGTCTCGAACTCGAGGATGAGCCGAGCCTAGCGGCTGGCCTTCGAGGCACCTGGCAGAGTAGGGCCGTGGCGACGATGGCCGACCTGGACGAGCTGGCGCTTGCAATGCCGCAGGCGACGAAGGAGGTCTCCGACGACGGCAGGCCGTCGTACCACGTCCACGGAAAGCTCTTCTGCTTCCACCGCCGACAGCGGCCCGACGCAGTCGATCCCGAGACCGGCGAGCGGATGGACGACGTCCTGATGTTCCGGGTCGCGGACCTCGACGAGAAGGATCTGCTGCTCGCCGACGACCGGGGCATCTTCTTCACGACGCCGCACTTCAACGCTACCCGGCCGTGCTGATGCGGATCCCGACCCTCGAGCGGATCGACCGCGACGAGCTCCGCGACCTCGTCGTGGATGCGTGGCTGACACGGGCGCAGAAGCGGGTCGCGAAGGCGTGGCTCGCGG
>VAXT01000168.1:0-1653 GCA_005883245.1 Actinomycetota bacterium
CGCCGCAGGGCGAGGCCGTGATCGCGATCTCCTCGAGATCGCCCGGACGGCACCCGGCGACGACCGCGCAGCCGATGGCCGTCCGTTCCGCACAGATCCCGAGCGGATACGAGGCATTCTCGACGTTGACTCCCTCGAAGAGCCGGCCGTCGCGCGCCCGGACGACGGCCCCGACGTGGAAGCTCGAGTACGGCGCGTAGGCTCGGCCGGCGGCTGCGACCGCCTGCCTGTACAGCTCGTCGCTCACCCGAACACCTGGAAGATGACGAGCACAGCCAGCGCCCCGAGCAGGGCCCCGTACACGACCTCGAGGAACGAGTGGACGCCCGACTCGATCCGCGTTTGCGCGACGAGCACGGCCATCAGGAAGGTCAGCGACGTGATCAGGAACCAGTGCCGCGAGTCGCCGACCACCTGGGTGATGGCCATCCAACCTCCGAACGCGACCGCGGCGTGTCCCGACGGAAGCCCTCCGCGCAGAGGCGTCCCGCGTCCGGTGTACGCCTTCGTCCCGAGCACGAGGATGATCGTCAAGACAAGCGCGATCACGGTCAGCTCGGCGGGTGCGTCCCGAAGGCGCTCGATCAGCCGCGAGCTGCGGTTGACGAAGACGTCCGAGAAGACGAGGTAGCCGACGGCGACGGCGTTCACCGTCGCGATCAGCACGGCGCCGGCCGCGATGTCCTTCGCCAGCTTGGCGAGCGGGTCGAAGGACGTCGTCGCGACGTCGATCCCGGCCTCGAGCGCCGAGTTGATCATCTCCGCGATCAGCACGAAGGAGATCACGATCAGCAGCGCGATCAGCTCGATTCGCCCCACTCCGAGCGCCAGAGCCGCGATCAGTACCGCGGCTGCGATCGCGAAGTGGATGCGCATGTTCCGCTGCGTGCGCAGGACGTGGATCACGCCCTCGAACGCGAAGTTGAAGCTCTCCAGCAGCGAGGGGCCGCGGCGCGTCGGAGCGGCCATCACACGAGCTCCGCCTCGCGGCGCTCCATCTCTGCGCCGTGGTCGTACCCGAGCAGGTGCAGGAGCCCGTGGACGAGCGGCGCCCGCCACGCCTCGCCGACGACCTGCGGGCAGAGGACGGCGTCGCCCAGCTGCCGCGGGACGCCCTCGGGGAGCTCGTCGCGGCCGTCGATCGGGAACGAGAGGACGTCGGTCGACTCGTCCTGGCCGAGGTGCTCGCGCTTCAGCGTCCGCATCTCCTCGGGCCCGACGAAGACGAGCCCGAGATCGCCCCCGTCGACGTCCTCGGCGGAGAGCACCCTGCGCGCGAGCTCTTCGGCCGCCTCCGTGTCGACGGCTGTTCCGCTTCGATTCTCGATCTCAACCGTCACCAAAGCGTCACTTCCGACGCTGCGTGCCGGTCTCCTCCGCGTGCTTGCGGTACGCCTCCACGATGCGCTGGACGAGCTTGTGCCGGACGACGTCCTCGTGCCCGAAGCGGACGAAGGCGACCCCGTCGAGCGAGCCGAGGATGTTCTGCACCTGGATCAGCCCCGACGCCTGTTCCCGTGGGAGGTCGACCTGGGTCACGTCTCCGGTGACGACGATCTTCGAGCCGAAGCCGAGGCGCGTGAGGAACATCTGCATCTGCTCGGGGCTCGTGTTCTGCGCCTCGTCGAGGATGATGAACGAGTCGTTGAGCGT
>VAXT01000168.1:1826-21102 GCA_005883245.1 Actinomycetota bacterium
CGGGCCGATCCCGAAGGTGACGACGCAGTCGCGGATCGCGTCCACGTAGCGCTTCTGGGTGACGGTCTTGGGCGCGATCTTCTTGCCGCGGTGGCGCCAGACGACGTCCTCGAACACCTCGCGGACGTCCTCGACCTGCTCGAGCGCGCCGAGCACCGCGTCGACCGTGGACGGGCCGATCTCGTGGCCGCCCTCGGCGAGCTCGACGAGCTCGTCGACCACCGCACGGGCCTCGGTCACGCGTTCGTCGTCGCCCTCGATCGTCAGGCGGTTCCCGCGCAGGCGGACCGTGACGCGCAGGCGGTCGCGCAGCGCGTCGAGCACGCCGTCGCCGATCGCCGCGAGCTCCGCAGCGACGTCGTTCGAGACATCGAGCACCTGCTGCATGGCCCGAAGTGTAGGCCGCGGCCCTTCGCGCGCCGTCACGGTTTCGGCTCAATTGCGCCACAGACACGCGTGGATTTCGCCGATACGATCGGCTTGGGGAGGAGGTTGGCTGTGCCTACCCAAGGGTTACCGAATGACTGATTGGCGCGAGGTTCTCCAGCGGCTCGGGGTCGAATCGAAGCCGGGTGCGTCCGAAGACGAGCTGCGCGCGGCTGAAGCGCGACTGGGCGTCTCGCTCCCGCCGGACTACCGGGCCTTCCTCCACGCGACGAACGGCCTCGATGGGCTGGCCGACTGGGTGACGCACCTGCGCCCAGCGGCCGGTCTGGCCTGGCTGCGAGACGAGGATCCTGAGCTGACCGAGTTGTGGAGCGCCGAAGCGCCCGAGGACGACTCGCTCGCGCAAACGCTCGTCCTCAGCGACGAGGAAGACGGCGCGCGCGTCCTGCTCAACCCTTCGGTCGTAGGCGCCGACGGCGAATGGGAGGCGTGGTTCTTCGCGCACTGGGTCCAGGCGCGGAGCCGTTCCCCTCATTCCGGGACCTCGTCGAGGAGTTGCACGCGCGGCAGGTCCGGAATGAAAAGGCGGCGCGTGGCGAGCCCACGCCGCAAGTCGCGCCATCGCTCGGTGTCGAGAGCGATGACCTCGACGGGCTCATCGCAGCTCTCCGGCGCCCGACGCCTGAGGATCGCGCGATGGCGCTCAGCGGCCTTGCGAACCTGCGTGACCCCTCGGCCGCGCAACCCGTCATCGAGCGACTGCTCGATGAGGCGGAGGACGACTACGTCCGCGAGACGGCGGCTCGGACACTCGGGCAACTGCGAGACGGGCGCTCGGCCGAGGCATTGATCTCGATCCTCCGCGTCCCGTATCCGCAGGGGCGCCGGTTCGACAACCGCTCCGAGGACCAGGAGCGCGCGATCGGTCTCAAGCACGCTGCCCGTCAGGGCCTGATCGCCCTCGGCGACACCGCCCGTCCGCAGCTCGTGGCCGCGCTCGACGAGCCCGACTCGGACTTCGTCGCCGAGGTGCACCAGACGCTTGAGTACCTGGACCGCTAGGCGAGCTTCTCGCGGACGAGCTGGCTCACCGCAGCCCCGTCGGCGCGGCCTGCGACCTGGGGCATCACGTCGGCCATCACCCGGCCGAGGTCGCGCATGCTCGTCGCCCCGCACTCGGCGATCGCGTCGTCGATGATCGACTCGACCTCCTCCTCGGACAGCGGCTCCGGCATGAACTCCTGGATGACGTCCAGCTCCTGCTCTTCGGCCTCGGCCCGCTTCTCGTTCCCCGCCTCGCGGAATGCCTCGGCCGCTTCGACCCGCTTCTTGCGCTCGCGCTGCAGCACCTGGAGTTCCTCCTGATCGTTGAGCTCCCGCCGGAGCTCCTTCTCGGCCGAGCGCAAGTTCGAAAGGATCAGGCGCAGCGTGTCCCGACGCGGAGCGTCGCGCTCCCGCATCGCGACCGCGAGCTCTTCCTCGATCTGGGCGATCAGGCTCATCCGGGCATCCCCGTCATGCGCCCGCCGAGCACGTGCCAGTGCAGATGGAAGACCGTCTGCCCGCCTCCGGGCCCGACGTTGACCATGACCCGATAGTCGTCGAGCCCCGCCTCGCGCGCGGTCTCGGCCACGAACGCCAGCATTCGCTGCACCTCGTCGGCCGGGAACTCGCCCACGTCGCGGAACGTCTCCACGTGTCGCTCGGGAATCACGAGCAGATGCGTGTCCGCGCGAGGATTGATGTCCTTGATCGCCGCGAAGCCGTCCGCCTTCCTGACGTGATCTCCCTCCGCATAGAGCTTGCAGAAGAGGCAGTCAGACGGCACCGACGATCCCCTCCTCGGCGACGCCGACAGCGCGCACCGGCACGAGCTCGCCCACCGGAGCCGACTCGTCGACGAGCCACGGCGAGTAGTCGTCGCCGTATCCGCGTCCGGCGCGATCGACCAGCACCTGATCCGTGCCGCCCACTTTCGATAGCCACCACCGCAGGCACGCCGCGTGCGAGTCGGCGCGCAGCCGTGCGCCGCGGCGCTTCTTCACCGCCACGGGAACCGTGTCCTCCAAGGCGGTCGCCGTCCCGGGCCGCGGCGAGTATGGGAAGACGTGCACCTTCGTGATACCTGCCGCGGCCAGCACGCGGCGCGTGCGTTTGAAGGCCTGCTCGTCCTCGGCGGGAAATCCGACGATCACGTCCGCGGTGAGGTTGAAGTCGGCGAGCGGCTCGAGCCGCCGAAGATACGTCTCGGCCGTGTAGCGCCGCCCCATCGAGCTCAGCACCCGGTCGTCGCCGGACTGCAGCGGCACGTGCAGGTGCCTGGACACGGTCGGCGTCTCCCGGAGCGCACGCACGAGCTCCTCGTTCACGTGGTTGACCTCGATCGAGGACAGGCGAAGGCGCTTCAGCCCCGGTGTTGCCCCAGCCTCGCGAACCAGGCGCGCCAGGGTGTAGCCGCGCTCGCGGTCGCGGAAGCACCCGAGGTTGATCCCCGTCAGCACGACCTCGCGATGGCCCTGCTCGACCCGCTTGCCGACCTCCCGCAGAACCGCGTCGGCGCTGCGGCTGCGCGAGGCTCCGCGGACGAGCGGAATCACGCAGAACCGGCACGAGAAGCTGCACCCGTCCTGGACACGCACGAACGCCCGCACGCGGTCGAGCCGCGCATCGGCCTGCACGCATCCGATCGCGCCGACGTCCCGCGCGACGAACGCCGGCGTGTCCTCGGCCGACCGCGAGACGACGGTCACGTTCTCGGGGAGGCCGTCGAGCGCGTGCTCGAGGTTGGCCCCGCAGCCGGTCACGTACACACGACGATGGGTTCGCGCAGCTCGCGACGCGGCCTGCCGCGACTTGCGCACAGCCTCGTTCGTGACGCAGCACGTATTGACGACCGCGATCTCGGCCCCACGGCCCTCCTCGTGGCCGTCTCGAAGCAGCGCCTCGCGGATCGCGTGCGCATCCGAGTGCGAGACCTTGCAACCGAGGAAGCGAACGGAGAACGTCCCCACGGGACGCGGATGCTACTCGCGCCGGAACAGATCGGCCGACCATTGCGCCCTCGCGAGGCGGTCGGCGCGCGCGAATCCCGCGACCTCCGGCCGCTCGCCCCCGTAGTAGCCCGAGGTCACGAGCACCCGGCACCGAGCGGGCGGCTTCAGGCGCGAGATCGTGCGCAGATCGATGTTCGCGACCACGACCTCGGCTTCGGGAATCGTCCCGGCGCCCGCTTCGAGCAGCTCCGCCTCGACGGCGACGCCGTTCGCCGCCGCATTCCGCCTCGTCGCCTCCACGGCCGCCTCGTCGAGGTCGATGGCCGCCACCGGTTCGTAGCCGAGCTTGCGCGCCGCGATCGCGATGACACCCGAGCCGGAGCCGACGTCGAGGAGGCTCGCTCGCTCGAGCGTGTGCAGAAGCTCGATGCAGAGGTTCGTCGTCGGGTGCGCCCCGGTCCCGAACGCGAGCCCCGGGTCGATGACAACGGGCTCGAGCCCGGGTGTCGGCCGCTCCCAGGGCGGGCCGATCCAGAGCGACCCGATTTCGACCGGACGGTGAAAGCGCATCCACGCCTTCTCCCAGCCGTCCGGAACCGGCTCGACACGGACGTCCCCGAACCGCGCACGGAGCCGCTCTGCCCCCGCCTCGTCGGTGAAGGCGACCAGCTCGGTCGCGTCGGCCCGGCCTAGCTCGGCGAAGCCGTCCGGAAACAGCTCGAGCATCGCCGCCGTCGCCACCTCGACGAGCTCGCCGGGGACGACCACGGAGGCGCGAAAGAGGCTCAGCGGAAGGCGCTCTTCAGCTTTTCGAAGAAGCCTTCGTCGGATCGGTACGTCTCCTCGGTCGCGGTCTGCTCGAACTCGCCGAGAAGACGCCGCTGCACCTCTGTGAGCTGCCGCGGGATGCCCACGTTGACGAGGACGCGCTGGTCGCCGCGGCCGAAGCCGTGCAGCACGGGCATGCCTCGGCCACGCAGGATGCGGACGGACCCCGGCTGCGTCCCCGGCTCGAACTCGACCTCCTCTTCGCCCTCGAGCGTCGCGATCGTCGCCCGCGCTCCCAGCGCGGCCTCGGTCATCGTCAGGTCGACCGTCGAATAGACGTCGTCGCCCTCGCGCACGAGCCGCTCGTGCGGCCGGATGTGGACGAGCACGTAGACGTCGCCCGCCTGACCGCCGAGCGCGCCGGCGTGGCCCTCGCCGGAGAGCCGGATGCGCTGCCCGTCGTGGATGCCCGGCGGAATCTGCACGTCGAGGCTCCGCTCCTCGAGCGTTCGGCCGGCACCCGAGCAGGCCTCGCACGGATGCTCGACGATGCGCCCGCTCCCGCCACAGCGCGCACACGGCTGCGCGCGGATGAACTCGCCGAGAGCAGTGCGCGTCACCTGCTGGACGCGGCCGGCTCCGCCGCAGTCCTCGCAAGTCGAGACGGACGTGCCGGGCTGGACGCCGTCGCCCCCGCACTCGGCGCAGCGCATCGCGACCTGAACCGGCACTTCGCGCGTAACACCCGTCGCGGCCTCCTCGAGGTCGATCTCGACCTCCGCCGCGATGTCCGCGCCCCGGGCTCTCCGCGGCCCGGTCGCGACGCCGAAGACGTCGTCGCCGAAGAACGCGGAGAAGATGTCGGCCAGGCTTCCGAAGTCGAAGGGCGTCGGCCGGAACCCGCCGCTTCGCAGCCCTGCATGCCCGAAGCGGTCGTACAGCTCCCGGGTCTCTGACTTCGAGAGCACCTCGTATGCCTCGACGACTTCCTTGAAGCGCTCGTCCGCGTCCGGCTCCGCCGAGACATCCGGGTGCAGCTCGCGGGCGAGCCGCCGGAACGCGCGCTTGATGTCGGCCCCGGTGGCCGAGCGCCCGACGCCGAGTACCTCGTAGTAGTCGCGACCGGTGGTCGCCATCAGTTGTCTTCGTAGACCGCTTCGACGAAGCGGGAGAGCTCGTGCGCGGCGGCGCGCACGGATCGAATCGCCGTCTCGTAGTCCATGCGCAGCGGGCCGAGCAGGCTGACTGCTCCGAGTGTGCGCGTCGAGAGGCCGTACGACGCGCCGACGAGCGCGACATCGCGGAGGGCCGGGTTCTCGAGCTCGACCCCGACGCGGACGTACGGCCGCCGCGACCCGATTGTCTCCCCCAGCATCTCGAGGATCGCGGCCCGCTTCTCGAGCGCCTCGAGGAGCCGCTGACAGGCCTCCAGCTCATCCGCGCGCACCTCGCCGAGCAGGCTCGCGGCGCCGCCCACGTAGAGGCGCTGCTCGTCGTCACCCGTCAGCTCGGTGAACGCGGGACGCAGCAGCTCGAGAAACGCGCGCTCGCGGGCTGACAGCGCCGGATCGCCGAAGCGGCGGCGCAACGCGGCGCTCCCGAGCTCGAGCCCGGCAAGCGCCTCGTTCAGATACTCGCCCGCCCAGAGGGCGAGACCCGTGTCGACCGGGTCTGCGAGCGCGAAGATCCGCTTCGTCACCCCGCCCGTCGACGTGATCATCACCACCATCAGCACCTGGGGCTGGAGGACGAGCACCTCGATATGGCGCACCGTCGCCGTCTGGAGCCGCGGAGCGGAGACGAGCGCCAGCAGGCGGGTCGCCTGCGAGAGCGTCTCCGTCGTCTCCTGGAGTGCGGACTCCAGCTCGCTCCGCGCCGCCGCGAGGTCGAGCGGGAACGCGCCCGGACGCGGCTCGAGCCGCTCGAGCAGCGAGTCGGCGTAGAAGCGGTAGCCCGCCTCGGTCGGAACCCGGCCGGCCGATGTATGCGGATGGGTGAGCAGGCCGAAGCGCTCGAGCTCGGCGAGCTCGGACCGGACGGTCGACGGCGACACGGTCATGCCCGCCCGCGTGACGAGGTTCTTCGAGCCTACGGGCTCGCCGCTCTCGACGTACTCCTCGACGACGTGCCGCAGGATCTCTGCCTGGCGCTCCGTCAGCCTTGTGCGTGCCTCAGTCATCCTCTACAGGAAATGTTAGGCGAGGAGCTCCACGGTCACGGCGCCGCCGAGCCGCCGCCCGCGCGGAGTGAGGACCAGGGTCCGGCGCCCGTTGCCGTCGGCGCTCAGGGTCGCAAGACCGAGCCGCTCGACGCGGCCGAGGGCGTCGTCGTCGACCGAGCGCCTCGCCTCGGACAGCGGCAGTCCCGTGTCGAGCCGCAAGCCGAGCATCAGCCGCTCCTCGGCACGCGTGCGCGCGTCGAGCGCCTCGACCTCACGCGGAGGCGCCTCCCGACCCGCCAGCGAGCCCAGGTAGGCGCGGAGCCGCGGCGCGTTGCGACGCCGTTGGTCGCCCAGCGTCGAAACCGCGCCGATCCCCAGACCGAGGTAGTCCCGCCCGAGCCAGTACGCGAGGTTGTGCTGTGCGCGGAGGTCACGTCCGTCGGCCTCGGCGAGGCAGAAGTTCGCTGTCTCGTACCAACGGTAGCCCGCCGCGTTCAGCCGCTCGACAACGAGGTCGAAGTAGCCCTCCATCGCCTCGGCCTGGCGTACGAGCTCCGCCCCGTGCGCGTGGGCGAACCTCGTCCCCTGCTTGGCCTCGAGCTCGTAGTACGAGATGTGCTCCGGTGCGAGCGCAAGCGCTTCGTCGATGTCAGCCGCGAGGGCGGCGGCGCTCTGGCCGGGAATCCCGTGCAAGAGGTCGAGTGAGATGTTGTCAAAGTTGGCATCACGAAGATGGTAGAACGCGCGCCGGACGACAGCGGGCGACGCCCTGCGCTCGAGCACGCGCAGGAGATCCGGCTGGAAGCTCTGCGCGCCGAGCGAGACGCGCGTCACTCCTGCGTCGCGCAGCAGCCGCGCCAGAGCGGGCGTGACGGTCTCGGGGTTCGCCTCTACGGTCACCTCCGCCGCCGAAGGCAACGCAGCCAGGAGCCGCCGCAACTCCCGGCCGTCGGTGAACGTCGGCGTGCCGCCCCCGAGGAACACCGTCTCGAGCCTCTCCGCGAGCAGGCCGTGCTCGAGCTCGAGCTCCGCCAGCAATGCGTCCACGTATCGGCCGTGCTGCCCCTCGCGTCCGACCACGGTCACGAAGTCGCAGTAGCCGCAGCGGTGCGCGCAGAACGGAAGGTGCACGTAGAGATGCCGGACGTGACCGCTCATCGCTTCGTGTCGTTCAGGTTGAGCACCGCGAGAAACGCCTCCTGCGGCACCTCGACGGCGCCGACCTGCTTCATCCGTCGCTTGCCGGCCTTCTGGCGCTCGAGCAGCTTGCGCTTGCGCGTGATGTCACCGCCGTAGCACTTCGCGAGCACGTCCTTCCGCTTCGCCTTGATCGTCTCGCGCGCGATCACGCGGGAGCCGATCGCGGCCTGCACGGGGACATCGAACATCTGGCGCGGGATCTCCTCGCGCAGGCGATCGACGAGGGCGCGCCCGCGCGCGTAGGCCTCGTCGCGATGCAGCACGAGCGAGAGCGCGTCCACGGGCTCGCCGCCGACGAGCACGTCGAGCCGAACGAGCTCGCCCTCGCGAAAGCCGGCGAAGTCGTAGTCGAACCCTGCATAGCCGCTCGTCCGTGACTTCAGCTGGTCGTAGAAGTCGAAGACGATCTCCGCGAGCGGCAACTCGTAGACGAGCAACACGCGCTCCGGCGACGGGTACTCCATGTGGTCGAATCGGCCCCGGCGGTCGGTGCAGAGCTCCATCACCTGGCCGACGCCGTCCTTCGGAACGACGATCGATGCACGCACGTACGGCTCGTCGACGCGCTCGCGCTCGGGCGGCATCTCGGCCGGGTTGTGCACCTCGACGACGTCGCCCGCCGGGGTGGTCACGCTGTAGGCGACGGTCGGTGCGGTCACGAGCAGGTCGAGGTCGAACTCGCGCTCGAGCCGCTCGCGCACGATCTCCATGTGCAACAGCCCGAGGAAGCCGCAGCGAAAACCGAATCCGAGCGCCTGCGAGGTCTCGGGCTCGTACGAGAGCGAGGCGTCGTTCAACCGCAGTCGCTCGAGCGCGTCGCGCAGCTGCGGGTACTCGTCCGAGTCCGTCGGGAACAGCGCCGCGAAGACCATCGGCTTCACGTCCTTGTACCCGGGCAGCGGCTCGCTCGCGGGCCGAGCCTGCGTCGTGAGGGTGTCGCCCACGCGCAGCTTGGCGACGTCCTTCAGCCCGGTGATGATGTACCCGACCTCGCCGGCGTCGAGCGTGTCGGCCGCCTTCATCGTCGGTGAGAAGAAACCGACCTCTTCCGTCTCGAAGCGCGTGCCCTGCGCCATGGCGAGGATGTGCTCGCGCGCGTGAAACCGGCCGTCGACGACGCGGACGAATGCGACCACTCCGCGGTATTGGTCGTACGACGAGTCGAAGACGAGGGCGCGCGCCGGCGCGTCCGGATCGCCGCTCGGCGGCGGGATGCGCTCGACGATCGCGTCGAGCACGGCCTCCACGCCGGCCCCGGTCTTGGCAGAGACCTTGAGCACGTGATCCGGTGTATCGCCGACGAGGCCGGCCAGCTCGCTCGCGGCGCCTTCCGCGTCGGCCTGCGGGAGGTCGATCTTGTTCGCCAGCGGGAGCAGCTCGAGATCGTTCTCGATCGCGAGGTAGGCGTTGGCGACGGTCTGCGCCTCGACTCCCTGCGCTGCGTCGACGACGAGCACCGCGCCCTCGCAGGCCTGCAGCGCCCGCGAGACCTCGTACGTGAAGTCCACGTGCCCGGGCGTGTCGATCAGGTTCAGCTCGTGCCCCTTCCAGGTCACGCGCACGGCCTGCGCCTTGATCGTGATCCCGCGCTCGCGCTCGAGCTCCATCGAGTCGAGCACCTGGGCGCGCATCTCGCGGCCGGTGACGGTGTTCGTCAGCTCGAGGATGCGGTCGGCGAGCGTCGACTTGCCGTGGTCGATGTGCGCGATGATCGAGAAGTTGCGGATTCGTTCTTGGTCCATACGAGTTCAGCCGCGGGGGAAGCGGCTCCGCAACGATAGCAACGTGTTCAGCTCACGAACCCCCAGCAAACGGCAGGAAATCAGGTACACGCCGAAGCCGGCGACGAACGCCGAGCCAAGCGACACGATCTGCGCCAGGACCGAGCGGCCGAGCGCCTGGTCGAGCACGTACCAGAGCGGGTAGGCGACCGCGGCGAGGACCGCGGACGCGACGGTGACGCGCAAGAACGCGCGCGCCGTGTCGCCGAACTCGATTCGCCCGAGCCGGTGTCGGAACACGATCAGCAGCGCCGCGGCGCCGAAGATATTGGCGAGCGAGGTGGCGAGCGGGATGCCCCAGGTACCGACGTGGTAGAGCGCCGCCGCGAGCGCCGTGTTGACGGCGAGGTTGCCGACCGCGATCGCGGTCGGCGTCCAGGGCGTCTGCAGGCTGAAGAATGCGCGGTTCAGCATCAGCATCACGCCGTTGAAGGTCAGTCCGAGCGAGAACGCCGCGAGCGCACCGGCGGTGACCTTCGTGTCCTCAACCGTCCACGCGCCGCGCTGGTAGACGATTCGGACGATCGGCGTCGCGAGGACGGCGCTGAAGACGCTGGCGGGCACCAGCGTGAAGGCGATCTGGCGGACGCCCAGCGCGACCGTGTGCCGGAACCCGTCGAGGTCGGCGCGGGCGGAGAGACGCGAGAGGCGGGGGAAGAGCACCGTCGCGATCGCGACGGAGAACATCCCCTGGGGGAGCATGTAGATCCGGAAGGCGGCGTCGATCGCGCGCGGGGCGAGATCCGGGTCGATGAACCTCGACGCGAAGAGCGTGTTCACGACGAGGTTGAAGTTGATGAGGCCGAGCCCGATCGTCACCGGGAGCATGAGGACGAACACGCGTTTGACCGCCGGGTCCCGCCAGTCGAAGGCAAGCCGCAGCCGGTCGTCGAGCCCGTAGAGCCACGGGAGCGGGAGGAGCACTTGGATCACCGTCCCAATCACGATCGAGATCGCGTAGACGTAGAGCTTTGTGTCCAGCGTGTTCGCGCGCGGGACGCCGAGCACGAGGCCGACGATGATCGCGAGGTTCCAGAAGACGGGCGTCAGCGCCGGCACCGTGAAGTGCTCGTAGCTGTTGAGGATCCCGACGATGATCCCGGAGACGCCGAGCAAGACGACGATCGGGAACAGGATCCGGGACAGCGTGATCGCGAGCTGCTTGTCGCCGCCGGGGTCGCCGAAGGGGGCGATGACGAGCGGCGCGAAGACGATCAGGAGCGCCGTGATCGCGCCCAGGCCGAGGAGGAGGAGCCAGAAGAGGGTCGAGGCCACGCGCCAGGCGCGCTTGCGCTCGCCTTTCTCGAGCAGCTCGCTGAAGACGGGGACGAAGGCGGAGGAGAGCGCGGCGTCCGCGACGAGCGAGCGGATCAGGTTCGGCACCTGGAAGGCGACCGTGAAGGCGTTGATCTTGCCGGTGGCGCCGAAGTAGTAGGCGGCGACGATCTCGCGGACAAGGCCGAGGATGCGCGAGATTCCGGTGGCGGCCGAGAAAACCGCGGTCTTCCAGGCGAGTCGCCGGCCGCCCGAGGCCCGCTTCTCTACGCGGCCCGAGGCCTGCTCATCCACGCGGCGAGTATAGGAACGCTGTCTGTCGGGGCCGTGCCATCCTGGGACGGGTCACCCCTGGTACCCAAGACCTCCTCCCCACTGTGAGTCTAGTTTCGAAAGGCGCACGCATGGGTGACGGGAGCGTGACGATTGTGTGCCGAAGACCTCTGGTACCATCGCGCGAGCCCGCTTCGTGCGGGCCTTTCTACGGATGCCGAACATCAAGCAGCAGAAGAAGCGCGTGCGCACGTCCGCGGAGGACCGCGGCGAGAACTTGCGCTACCGATCCACCGTGAAGACGATCACGCGTCGGCTCGAGGCTGCGGTCGAGGCAGGCGACAAGGATCAGATCGCGGCGGAGCACACCGCGCTCCAGCGATGGATCGACCGGTCCGCAGCGCGGGGCGCGCTGCATCGAAACACGGCGGCGCGGAAGAAGGCTCAGGCCGCGCGGCTCGTCGCCAAGACCTAGGTCGACGAGACCGGCTGCTCGAGCGGCCGCGTGACGTCGATCAGAGCACGGAGCAGCTCGAGCTCCGATGACAGCCTCGAGGCGCCTTTGATCGCAGCATCGAGATCGGCCATCCGAACCAGCGCAGCGTCGAGCTCCGCACGCGAGTAGCGCTCGGCGTGCTGGAGGGCCTTGCGCGCCGGGAACTCCTTGATCTTCAGCCGGCTCGCGATCTCACGAGCGCCGAGACCCTCTTCGTCGAGGACCTGAGCCGCCCGAACACGTCCGACGTGCGATGCGAGCCCGACCGCGAGGAGAAACGGTTCCTTCTTCTCGAGCGCCAGCTCACACGCGTCGAGGAGCGTCGGCAGATCGCGAGCGCCCCAAGCGTCGGTCAGCGCCCACGCCGCCGCCTCTCGGCTGGGGGCCGCGAGCTGCTCCACCTCCGCGCGCCCGACCGGTTCGCCTCCCGACCACGATCCGACCTTGACGATCTCGCTCGAGAGGGCGAGCGTGTCCTCGCCGACGAGCTCGACGAGTGCGCGCGCCGCATCGGCGTCCGCTTTTACGTCGAGTCGCTTGAGCTCCCCGGCTACCCAGCGATGGAGGTTGTTGGCCTTGGGGACGTTGTAGTCGAGCACCTGGCCGTGTTTCCCGATGAGATCGGCGAGCGTCGCGCCACGCAACGGGCCTTCCGCAGAGAGCGCGAGGACTGCTCCCTCGACGGGGTTGTGGAGGTAGGCCTCAACCGCCTCGAGGTCGGTTTTTCGCCAGCGCTCGACGCCTTCGACGATGACCAGCCGTCCGCCCTCGTGCCCGCCGAACAACCCGAGCGCGTTGCATGCGGCAACGGCATCGGCACCGGTCGCCGACTCCGCCGAGAGGTGCTCGACTGCTTCCGGGCCGAAGCGCGCACGGAGACGGCGGAGCGCGCGCAGGTGCTTCGGCCGATCGCTGCCGGTGAGGAGATAGACCGACAGCAGCGGCTCGGCGGACATCGGCGCGAAGCATAGTCAGCGGCTCGTCCGAACCGAGATGCTCCGTCCGTCCGACTCGACGACGACGCGGCCGTTCAGGTCGGTCCGGTACACGGCAAGGCCTGGAGCTGCTCCGAGCGTGGCCAGAGTCGCCGGAGTCGGGTGGCCGTAGTCGTTCCCGGCGCCGACGGAGATGACCGCGATCCGCGGCCGCAGCTCCTTCAGCTCATCGCCGAGGCCGGGATCCGCAGATCCGTGATGCGCGACCTTCAAGATCTCGACCGGCGGGAGCTGCAGATGCCCGGTGACGTCCGACTCCGCATCGGCGGTGAACAGCGCGTCCGTCTGGCCGTATGAGGCGACGAGCACGATTGCGTGGTTGTTCGGATCGTCGCCGGATAAGCCCGGCCCGTCCGGCCACAAGACTCGAACTTTCAGCCTGCCGATCGTGAATCCCTCGCCTGCGCGCGCGACGAGGATCTTGACCCCGCGTTCCCGAGCCGCCGCTCGCGCGGCTCGCTCATCCGGGCTCTCGCTCGGTATCGCAGGGTCGAGCACGGCGCCGACGCTGAGCTTCTTCAGGACCTGCTCGGCTCCGCCCACGTGATCCCGCTGAGGGTGCGTCAGGACGAGGAGCGAGAGGCCCTTCACTCCCAGGTGCTGCAGCTGTGACGCCACGCGCGCCTCGGGCGGCCCCTCGTCGACAAGAACCGCGCCGCCGGGGACCTGGATCAGGGCCCCGTCTCCCTGGCCCACATCCAGGAACGTGATGCGGAGCCCTCGCGGAGGCGGGAGCGCGGACGCGTTCGCATGAAGGCGCCAGCCTCCGGCGATGAGCGCGACGCCGAGGGCGGCAATCGCGTAGGCCCGCTGACGCGGTCGATGCAGTTGAGTCGCGAGATAGGCGGCGCCGAGCGCGACGGCCGCGATGACAACCGCAACATGAGCCGAGACCGCCGCGTACGGAAGGCCGCCGACCACGCGCGCGCACGTCGCCAGGTACGCGGCGAGCCAGCCGTTGAGCCACGCGAGCGCGGCCGCGACCGGCGGAGCAACCGGCGCCACGATCGCCGTTACGAGCGCGATCCCGAGCAGCGGTGCGACGACAGGCGCCGCGAGCGCGTTCGCCGGGATCGAGTAGAGCGGCACCACGCCGAACTGCGTGAGCAGGATCGGCGCGGTGGCGATGCCGCATGCACCCGAGACCGCGACGACTTCCGCGAGCGAGTGCGGAACCGGGTACCCGGCGAACGTCTGCTGGAGACGCGGCACGACGACGAAGATCGCGGCGACGGCCGCGAAGGAGAGCTGGAACCCGGCATCCAGCAGCGAGTACGGGCTCCACGCCAGCAGGAGCGCGGCGCCCAGGAGCAGGAAGTACCAGCGGTCGCTCGGCCTCGACGCGAGCCAGGCCAGCGAGGCGAGGACTCCCGCAACGCCGGCTCGCACGACCGACGGCTGCCAGCCGACCGCGAGCACGTAGCCGCCGATCGCCCCGAGCGCCGCCAATTGCCCGACGAAGCGCGACAGCCCGATCAGATACACGAGCAGGATCGCACCGCCCGCGATGAGGGCGACGTTTTGCCCGGAGACCGCGAGCAAGTGATAGAGCCCGGACGCGCGGAAGTCGGCGCGCAGGTCTTCCGAGAGACCCTCGTCTTCGCCGAGCACGATGCCGGCGATCACGGCACGCCGCTCGCCGCGAAGGCCGGGGGCCATCCCCGCGGACAGTTGCGCGCGCAGCCGATCGGCGAAGCCTGCGAGGCCACCGCGACGCCCGACGATTCGCCACTGGTCAGCGCGCACCACGACGTGCACTCCGTGCCGACGAAGCCACGTGCGCTCGTCGAAGCCGTTCTTCGGGCCGCGCGGGAGCCTGATCTCGCCGATCAGATCGAGGATCGCTCCCTGAGGAGGGGAGCGGCCGGGCGGAAGACGGAGCAGCACGGGCTCGCGGATGTCTTGATCGCCAAAGCGCCGCATCTGCGCGGGCACCCGCACGTCGAACGGCGAGCGACGCGCGGGGCCGGTCACGGCGACGAGCGCGCGCTCCGCAGTCCCGACGCGCGGCAACAGTGTGCTCCGGTCGAGCCTGTCGAGCCGCACGCCGCCCCACCACCACCCGCCGAGGGCGAGCGCGACTCCGAGCGCGGGAATCCTCCACCGTCCCGGCAACGCGACGGATGCGGCGACGACGACAACCGCCGCCAACACCACGGCGAGCCCAGATCCGCGCCGCAGGTTGGCTCCGGCCAGGCCGACGCAGAGACACGCGACGAGCAGTTGCGGCCTCGCGCGCAGCAGGCGACTCACGGTGCCGCCGCGTCGCGAAGCTGCTCGATGCGTGCCGGCCCGATCCCGGGAATCGCGTCCAACTCCTCCAGCGAACTGAAGGCGCCGTGCTTCTGACGGTAATCCAAGATTTTCTGCGCCGTCACCGGGCCGACCCCAGGCAGTGAGTCGAGCTGTTCGAGCGTGGCGACGTTCAGGTGCACCGGCCCGGCCGGAACGCTCGCACCCCCATCCGTCGTCGTCGCCCGCCCCGCCGGAGCCTTGACGGGAACGACGACCTGCGTTCCGTCGGCGAGCGGGGCCGCGAGGTTGATCAAGGTCAGATCGGCTCGGCGCGTCGCTCCTCCCGCACGCGCCACGGCGTCGGCGACCCTCGACCCCGCTGCGAATCGGTACAGACCCGCCCGATGCACTGCGCCGACCACGTGGACGACGAGGGCAGGTCCGGCGTCGGCTCGCACCGGCGCCACCGGCACAGGGGCCGTCTGGCTCGCCGTCCCCGCACCGAGCACGTGCCGAGCTCCGAGCACGAGGACGACGGCCAGAAGGAGCGCGCCGGCGATGAGCCGCCGGCGCGTCGGGGGGAGGGTGTCCAGCACGTCGTCAACTGTGACAACAAACGTTATGCGCGTGGGTGACCGAATTGCGTCGAAAATGTGTCAACGAGCGAGGTGACGAACCGATCCGCAGCGGCGTATAGAGAGATGTGAGCGCGGTGCCGACCTCATGGCCCACCCGCAAGCGAGCACTCCGTGATGAGCGGAGCTTCGCCGACGTGGCCGAGGAGCACCTCGACGATGTCTACCGCTACCTGCTGTACATGACCGCAAACCCGCACCTCGCCGAAGACCTCGCCGCCGAGACCTTCGAGCGAGCGCTCCGTCGCTGGCGCCGTTTCGATCCGCGACGCGGAGCGGCGCGCACGTGGCTCTGCCAACTCGCGCGCGGCGCCGCGCTCGACCACTTCCGCGCCGATCGCCGCCGTCGGAGACGCGAAGGCGTGTACGCGTCGGACATCCCCGAGACGGACGAGCCCGTCTTCGGCGAGGGCCTTTCGCCCGACCTCGACCGCGCCGTCCGCAGCCTGTCCGCGGCCGAGCGCGAGGTGGTCGTGCTCCGCGTCGTGCTCGAGCTGGACGGGGAGACGACGGCGAAGGTGCTCGGGATCCGGCCGACCGCGGTTTCGACCCGGCTCAGCCGAGCGTTGCAGAAGCTCGAGGAGAGGATGGTGAGCGATGTCCGAGGCTAGTTTCGAGACGGTTCTGAGCCAGCTGCGTGACGCGGCGCCGCCCGCGCCGGAACGGCTTCGCGACCAAGTGCGCACACTGCAGCCGGCCCAGTCGCGTATCCGGGCCTGGCTCAGGCCCGCGCTCGTGGCCGCACTCATCGTCACGCTCTCAGTCGGCACCCTTGCCGCCCTCGTCAGCGGCCCTGACAAAGCACGCCGAGAGCAGAGCAGCGCTCGAGCCTTTCGCCCTCAGATCCCGGCCCCCGAGCGCCAGACGGATCGGGCAACCCATGGCGGTGTCGCACCGACGCTCACTGCGAAGTCACGCCTGCAGCGTCAAGACGTCGCGATGAGCTTGCGCGTCCACGACCTGTCCGGCGCGACGCAGAGCGCGGTCCGCACGACGCGGCGGCTCGGCGGTTTCGTCGCAGGCGCCGACTATGCGACCAGCTCGAACGAGGGCAACTCGCGCCTCGCGGTCCGCATCCCCGTCGCGAACCTCCAGAAGGCGATCGCCAGCTTCACCCAGCTCGGCACGATCCTGTCCCAGCACATCTCGGTCACCGACCTGCAGACCGGGCTCGACCGACTCGACGCCCGAATCGCCACGGCGCGCCGCGCGGGCCACCACCGAACCGTCAAGCGCCTCGCGCGGAGACGGGACGCGCTCGTCCGCGAGGGCACGTTTGCACGCGTGTCGCTCCAGCTGACGACCGCGAAGCCGGCCGCGAAACACGTGGTGCCAGGCCGGTTCGACCGCTTCCTGGATAGTTCCGGCGACATTCTGGGTAAGGAAGTGATTGCAGTGCTTTACGCTCTCGTCGTGGCCGGGCCGTTCCTGCTCATCGCCGCGCTCCTGCTCTTCGCGGAGCGCACGCGGCGCAGGCGCGCAGACCACCGGCTGCTCGAGGAGACCGGATGACGAAGCTCGTCGCTCTCGGCGCGCTGGCGGCGCTCGCCTTTGGCTGCGGCTCGGCGGGAGGCGGCACTGCGACCGGGCTCAAGGGCTACGTGAAACGCGGCCCGACGATGCCCGTCTGCCGTGTCGGCGTGCCCTGCACGGCGCCCGCGAAAGGAGTCAAGCTCAGGTTCTCGCGCGCGGGCAGTATCGTCGCCACGGCGACCACGAACGACCGCGGCTGGTACCGCGTCGCTTCCTGATCGACACGGGCATCCGCTAGCGACTTGGCCTGACATCGGGAGCTGCCTCCAGCGGTTTCCTAGCGCGTCGCTCCGTGCCCGTATGCGAGCGGGACAGTGTTAGGCGACACGGCCCGCTCGGAGGAGGGTGCGGAGCGCCGGCCAGGAAGGCGCTAGCCGACGACCAGGTTGACGAGCTTCCCGGGGACGACGATCTCCTTGCGGATCTCCTTGCCGTCCAAGAACTCCTGAACCCGCGCCGACGCGCGCGCCTGTGCGATCAACTCGTCCTCCGAGAGGTCGGATGCCACCTCGACCCGGTCCCGCACGCGACCGTTGACCTGGATCACGAGCTCGAAGGTCTCGCGCTCCAGCAACGCGGGATCGGCCTGGGGCCACGGCTCTTCCCACAGCCGCTCGCGGCCAAGCCTCGACCACAGCTCCTCGGTGATGTGCGGCGCGTACGGCTGGAGCAACGAGACCGCCGTCTCCGCGGCGAACCGCGCCCCGGGATCCTCGGGTGACCGTCCCAGCTCGTTGACGAGCTCCATCACCGCTGCGATCGGCGTGTTGAACTGAAACCGTCGGCCGATGTCGTCGGTCACCCGGGCGATCGTGCGATGCACAGCTCGCGTCAGGTCGGTGACCTCCTCACCGCGCTCGCGCTCGGCGACCTCGTTCACGATCCGCCACGGACGCCGCAGAAAGCGCGAGATGCCCTCGACGCCCTCCTCCGTCCACTCCATGTCCTGGTCGGCGGGCCCCATGAAGAGGATGTACGCGCGCACGGCGTCGGCGCCATAGCGGTTCGCCAGCTCGTCCGGCCCCGTCACGTTCCCCTTCGACTTGGACATCTTCGTCCCGCCCTGGCGCACCCAGCCCTGGTGGAACAGCCGCTGGAACGGCTCGCGGATGCCCAGCAGGCCGAAGTCGTTCAGCGCCTTGACGAAGAAGCGCGAGTAGAGCAGGTGGCCGGTCGCATGGTCGATCCCGCCGATGTACTGGTCGACGGGCATCCAGTAGTCGACGATGCGGCGGTCCCACGGCGCCCGGTCGTTGTGCGGGTCGCAATAGCGCAGGAAGTACCAGGACGAGTCGACGAACGTGTCCATCGTGTCCGGCTCCCGCCTCGCGGGCTTTCCGCACTTCGGGCACGGGACGTTCATCCACTCCTCGTCGGCGGCCAGCGGGGCCATGCCCTGCGGGCGGTAGTCGTCGATCTCGGGCAGGACGACCGGGAGCTGGTCCTCGGGCACGGCGACTGCCCCGTGGTCCTCGCAGTAGACGATGGGGATCGGGCAGCCCCAGTAGCGTTGGCGGGACATCGACCAGTCGCGCAGCCGGTACGAGATCGCCGGGGCGCCTCGGCCCTGCTCACGCAGCCACTCGACGATCTTTGCGATCGCCTCGTCTGCCAGGAGGCCGCTGAACTCGCCCGAGTCGACCAGCACCTCGGTCTCCTCCTCGATCACGGTTCGGATCTCCAGGCCGTAGCGCTCAGCGAACTCGCGGTCGCGCTCGTCGTGCGCGGGCACGGCCATGATCGCGCCCGTCCCGTAGTCCATCAGCACGTAGTCGGCGACCCACACCGGGATCCGCTCGTCGTTGACCGGGTTCACCACGTAGTGGCCGGTGAAGACGCCGTCCTTCTCCTTCGTCTGCCGCTCCTCGACCGAGCGCGCACCGGCCTTCTGGGCGTAGTCGCGCACCTCGTCGTCCGCCAGCTTCTCGACCAGCGGATGCTCGGGCGCGAGCACGAAGAAGGTCGCGCCGAACAGCGTGTCAGGCCGTGTCGTGAAGACCGGGACGTCGACGTCCAGCTCCTCGTCGCGGAACAGCACCTCGGCCCCTTCGGAGCGCCCGGAAGAACCACTGCACCATGTTCCGCGACACGACCGGTGTTCCGCAGCGCTCGCACCTGCCGTCGATCACGTACTCGTTGGCGACGACCGTCTGGTCCTTCGGGCACCAGTTGACGGGCGCCTCCTTTCGGTAGGCGAGCCCCGCCTCGAAGAACTTCAGGAACAGCCACTGCGTCCAGCGGTAGTACTCGACCTCGTGCGCAGAGGCCTCGCGGTCCCAGTCGATCACCCAGCCCAGGCGCCGCATCTCGGTGCGGATGTGCGCGATGTTCCGCTCCACGATCTCGCGCGGATGGCCGCCCTCGCGGATGGCCGCGTTCTCGGCGGGCAGGCCGAACGAGTCGAAGCCCATCGGGCGCAGGACGCTCCAGCCGTTGCGCCGCCGGTAGTGCGTGAGGACGTCGCCCAGCGTGTAGTTGAGGACGTGCCCCATGTGCAGCGTTCCGGAGGGGTACGGAAGCATCTCGAGCATGTAGAACTTCCGC
>VAXT01000176.1 GCA_005883245.1 Actinomycetota bacterium
CCTGCCGTCGTTCCCGGCGAAATCCCGGGCGACCGCGGCAAACGACGTGAACGGCCCGCCCGCCGGGAAGATAAACTTCCCAGGCCGAAGGCGGCGAATCGTGACCGTCCTCGTCGCGTCGAACACGGCCGTCACGTCAGCCGGCTCGTTGAGCGAGAAGCGCAGCGGCGACACGGACACCCGCTTGAGCACGGGCCCCGTCGTGTCGGTCGCCAGCGCCACGGTGCTCTTGACGGTCGCCACCGGCGAGGTGACGCGCACGTCGGCCCGGAACTCGTGCTCGCCGCCGCCGCGCCGGAAGCGCCCGTTCCAGTCGATCGTCTGTAGCCCCGCCTGCATCTGCCCCGAGAAGACCTGGCCGAGCGTCCGCTTCCCACGACGGATCGTGAGCGTCGCCCGAGCCGGTTTGTCGAGTATGAAGCTGAACCGCGTCGTGTCGAGCCGCCCGTCGCGGTTCGGCGAGAAGACCTGCGGAGAAACCTGGAACAACGCGAGCGTGCGGTCGACGATCACCGCGAGCGTGGCAGTGGTTTCGATCCCGATCGCATTACGCGCCGTCAGCACGATCCCGTACCGCCCGTCGGCGATCCCGGTTGCGTCCCAGCGAAACGCGTACGAGCCGGTCGTCTTCGACTGGACGAAGAGTGTCGTGATCGGCGCCCCGAACGCGTCGACGAGCGTCGCCGTCACGACGGCCGGCTCCCGGATCCGGTAGCGCACGAGCGTCGAATCGTCGCGTCCGTCGCCGTTCGGCGTGATGAGCCCGGGCTTGGCGAGCGCGGTCAGCATCGAGCGCGTCGTCGATCCCGTCACGACACCGGTCGCCGGCCGTACGCTCGGCCCCGCGTCGATCGCCCACAGGTACTTCCCGGCCGGAATCGTGCGTGCATCCCACGTCCAGTCCACGTCCGTGCCCTCTCCCTGCCCCTGCGCGACGATGTTCCCGCCCGGCTCCGTGACGGTCACCGACCACGGAAGCGACTGCGTGAGCCTGCCCGTGAAGTGGACGAGCTCGCCGGGCGCTCCGGTCGCCCCTGGGAAGTACAGCTTGGGCATTCCGGCTTGCGAGACCGCGCGTGCGATCCCCGGCAGCTCGCCGTACAGCTGGCTTCCGGGGCAGGACGTGTACCCGGTGTCCCGGTGCCCCGAGACCGTCCGCAGGGTGATCATCCGCCCTGCCGGATACTTCGGATTCCCGGTCGAGCGCCAGCTGAAGGTCGAGAGCGGATCGACGTGCGCGACGTCCAGGCGCCAGGCAAGGAGCCGGACCAGCGCCGCCCGTGCCGCCGGTGTGATCGAGGTCGAGTCATAGGTCCCGATCAGCGCGACGCCCGCCGAGCCCTGGTTGAACCCCTGCGCGTGCGCCCCGACGACATTCCTGTCGACACCGCCCCAGCGGCCTTCGAAGACCTGGCCGTACTTGTCGACGAGGAAGTTGTAGCCGATGTCGTCCCAGCCGTTGGCGAGGACGTGGTAGCGCATGATCCCGCGCACGATCGAGGCGGATTGCGCGCGGCTGTACGAGTTGCTGCCGGCTGTGTGGTGGACGATCGCGAAGCGCAGCGTGTCCGCATAGTCCGGCTTCTTGCGGCGGCGAATTCGCTCGTCCGCGCCCCAGCTCGCCCGGGTGATGATCAGCGGCGAGCCCGCCTTCGAGACCGTCCTGAGCCGGCTCTTGCGCGTCGGGCTCCAGACGTAGTAGGCACGTACGCGGCGCACGGGGCCGTACGTGCGCACCTGGATCCGGTTCGAGGGGCCGGTCCAGTACGGGCTGCCGAACTGCCAGCCGCGCGTGCGGAGCTTGTGCGTTCGCGCATCCGGCCCGTCGTCCTCGGGCGCGGCGTCGCGCCACGTCGTCCAACGTCCGGCTACGGTCTGCGTCCGGAACGAGACGGCGCCGCTCCCCTTCCAGTGCAGTCCGACGAGGTCGAAGCGATGCGCGGGCCGGTTGATCCCAGGGCGCAGGTCATGCGAAGCGAGCGTCGTGCCGGAGGCGAGCGCGGTGCCCGGCGAAACGACGAGCAGGAGAAGAACTAGGCGAAGAACCTTCATCGGGCGGCCTCACTACGGAAGCAAAGTCCCGAGCCGGCCACAAGTGCACAGCTAGAATCCTTACAAGTGAAAAGGCTGCTTGTGCGGTGCTTTTTCGTCGCTATCGCCGCGGCTCTCGTCGTCTGCGCCACCGCCTCAGCTACGACGCCGCGGCCGCGTGTCCTCGCGGTCAAGTTCGAGAACGACGTCAACCCGGTCACGCAGAGCTACGTCAACGACCAGATCGCCCGCGCGAACCGCGATCATTACGACGCCGCCGTGATCTGTGGATCTCCCAGGCGGCCGACATCCTGGCGATGGCCCCGAACACGAACATCGGCTCGTCAACGCCGATTGACGTCGGAGGCGGGAACATCCAGTCCGACCTGCGCCGGAAGGTCGTCAACGACGCGGCCGCCTCGCTCCGTGAGCTCGCACGCACGCATGACCGGAACGTCGCCTGGGCCGACGCCGCCGTGCGGCGCGCCTCGAACCTCGGCGCGACCGAGGCGCTCCGGAAGGACGTGATCGACGTCATGGCCCCGACGCTGCCCGCCCTCCTCAACAAGGTCGACGGGACGAAGACGGTGCCGAAAGGGATCGTCCTGCACACGAAGGACGCGGAGATCACGAACGTGGACATGTCCCTCTGGCAGGAGATCCTCGACACGCTGATCGACCCGAACCTGATCGTCCTCTTCATGTCGATCGGGACGCTCGGTCTGATCGTCGAGCTCTGGAACCCCGGCCTGATCTTTCCGGGCACCGTCGGTGCGATCAGCCTCATCATCGGCCTCTTCGGCCTGCAGGTCCTGCCGATCAGCGCTGCGGGCCTCTTGCTGATGCTGCTCGCGTTCGCCTTCTTCGCCGCGGAGGCGTTCGTGCCCACGCACGGCGCGATCACGCTCGCGGGAGCAGTCTGCTTCGTGCTGGGCGCGATGCTGCTGTTCGAGCCTGCCGGCGCCACGTACGAGGTCTCACTGCCGGCCGTGATCGCGATGGCGGCGGCGCTCGCAGGGCTGATGGCGTTCGCCGCGTTCAAGATCGTCCAGGCCCGGCGAGCCCCGGTTGTGACGGGTACGAGCGAGCTCGTAGGACAGCTCGGTGTCGTGCGCGACACCCTCTCGCCGGTCGGAACCGTCTTCGTCAGGGGCGAGCTCTGGAAGGCCCGCTCCGGCGACGTGCCGCTCGAGCGCGGCGCGCCCGTCCGGGTCGACTCCATCGACGACGAGCTCGTGCTCGAGGTCGAGCCGGCAGAGCAGCCGGTTCCGGTCACATAGGATTCGGACTCCGTGGGCGCCTTGATCGCAGTCGGAGCAGTCGCGGTCTTCATCCTGATCGTGCTGGCCGCGTCCGTGCGCGTCGCTCGCGAGTACGAGCGCGGCGTCATCTTCCGCCTCGGCCGGCTGAAGTCGCCTCCGAAGGGCCCGGGCCTCTTCCTCCTGATCCCGATCATCGACAAGATGGTTCGTGTCGACCTGCGGACGGTCACGCTGAACGTCCCGCCGCAGGAGGTGATCACGAAGGACAACGTCCCGGTCCGCGTGAACGCCGTCGCCTACTTCAGGATCATCGACCCGGAGAAGGCGATCGTCCAGATCGAGAACTTCATGGTCGCGACCTCGCAGATCTCCCAGACCACCCTGCGAAGCGTCCTCGGCCAGCACGTGCTCGACGAGCTGCTGTCCGAGCGCGACAAGATCAACGCAATCCTCCAGCAGATCATCGACGAGGCGACCTCGCCCTGGGGGATCAAGGTCTCGATCGTCGAGGTCAAGGACGTCGAGATCCCGACGGGGATGCAGCGGGCGATGGCACGGCAGGCCGAGGCCGAGCGCGAGCGACGCGCGAAGGTGATCGCCGCAGAGGGCGAGTTCCAGGCCTCCGAGCGGTTGAAGGACGCCGCTCAGGTGCTCTCCGAGAACCCGATGTCACTGCAGCTCCGATTCCTGCAGACGATCCTCGAGATGAGCTCCGAACGTGCGACGACGATGATCCTCCCGCTCCCGCTCGAGCTCCTGACGCCGTTCTTCCCCAAGCCGGGCCAGGGCGGCGGGGCTTCGAGCTGACGCCGCGGGACCTTCGGCAGGACCCACTCTCAGGCCGGACCGTCGCGATCGCCCCCGCGCGAGCTAAACGGCCCGGACTTGACCGCCCGACGATTCCAGAACCGACCCAGGCCGAGTTCGACGAGTGCCCGTTCTGCGAGGGGCGGGAGGACCGCACGCCGCCGGAGACGTACGCGGTCGGCGCGCCGGATCGCCCACCCAACACTCCCGGGTGGCAGGTCCGCGTCGTTCCGAACCTCTACCCGGCGCTCGAGCGGCAGGAGGTGGTCGTGCACACGCCGCGGCACGCGCGCTCACTCGACGAGCTGGAGGAGGCCGAGATGAAAGCGGTCGCCTCAGTTCTGTTCGCACGTCGGCGGGCCGCGCAGGCCGAGGGGTTCGCGTACGTCCAGGTCGTGCTCAACGAAGGCCGCATCGCCGGCTCGACGCTGCCGCACAGCCACTCGCAGCTCTTCTGGCTCCGCGAGCCGCCTCCGGCCGTCCTCGAAGAGCTGCCGAGGCTCGAACAGGGCCGTTGCGGCGTTTGCGAGGTGCTCCAAGACGAGAGTCTCGAGATCGCACTCCGAGGCGACGTCACGGCCTTTTCCTCGCCGGCCGGGAGAGCGCCCTACGAGCTCGTGATCGCACCGCGGCAACACGCTGCCGAGCCGGCCGAGCCGGACCTCGTCGATGCCGCCCTGCTCCTCCGCGACGCGATCCGCCGGTTACACGACGTCGAAGGCCCGGTCCCCCTCAACGCCTGGCTGCACACCGGCGGGCACTGGCACCTCGAGCTCGTGCCGAGACTGACCGTGTTCGCAGGCCTCGAGCTCGGCGCCGGCATCTACGTCAATTCGCTACCTCCGGAGGAGGCCGCGCGGCGCCTCAGGGCGTAGGTTCGTTCCCGTCCCTGCCGTTCAGCTCGCGGAAACGGTATGCGGCTTCGATCGCGGCGCCGAGGTTCAGACCCTTGTCCTTCGCCTGTTTGATCAGCATCACGGTCTCGACCGCGTCCATGTCGTAGATCCGCTGTTTGCGACCCTGCGTGGGGATCTGGGCCTTGTTCGTCCAGTAGTCGAGCTGCATCTTCGAGATGCCCGCGATCTGGCACACCTGGCCCAGGTAGAGCTGGATCTTGTCCAGATGCTCCGAAAGGTCGATCGGCTCTAGAAGATCTACTTGCCTGCTGGCGGCCATACCTCTCTCCCGGCGAGGACAGGACCCCTCGGCGCCAAGATATATCGCTCTCAGACGATTTTGTGAAGGGTTCCGCCTGAGAAGCCGCTGAAATGGCGGGGGTTCAGGCCGTATCGTCAGCCGGGGCGGGAGCCGGCTCGGAGCCGTTCTCCACGGCCTGAGCCTCGTCCGCCTCGACCACCGGCGCGAGCGCCGAGACCTGCTCGCCCTCGCGCAGGCGCATCACGATCACGCCCTGCGTCGACCGGCCGAGACGCCTGACGTCGTTGACGGGGATCTTGATCACGGTGCCGCCGTTCGAGATGAGCATCACCTGGTAGTCGTCACGCACGATGCGGGCTCCGACCAGGTGACCGCGGGCCTCGGTCAGCTGGACGGTCTTCACGCCCAGCCCGCCGCGACCCTTGCGCGGATAGTCGGCGAGCTTCGTCCGCTTGCCGTATCCGTTCTCGGTCACGACCAGCAGATCGCCCTCGTTCACGCCGATCACGTCGGCCGAGATGACCTCGTCGCCCTTACGCAGGCCCATACCCTTGACGCCGGCCGTGTCACGGCCCATCGGCCGGGCCTCCTTCTCGCTGAAGCGGATCGCCTGCCCCTTGCGCGAGACCATCAGAATGTCGTCCTCGCCCGTCGCGTGCCGAACCGAGACGAGCTCGTCGTCGCCCTCGCGCATCTTGATCGCGATGATCCCGTCCGCCTTCAGCGGCGTGTTGTAGGCCGCCAGCTCGGTCTTCTTGACGATCCCCTTCTTCGTCGCGAAGGCCAGGTACTTCGACTCCTCGAAGTCACGCGTCTGGATCACGGCGCGCACCTGCTCGTCCTGGCGGAACGGAAGCAGGTTCTGGATCGCGCGCCCCTTCGACTGGCGCGACCCGAGCGGGAGCTCATGCACCTTGAGCCGGTAGACCTTGCCCACGTTCGTGAAGAAGAGGACGTAGTCGTGCGTCGAGGCCACGAACAGGTGCTCGATGTAGTCCTCCTCCTTGAGGTCCATGCCCATCACGCCCTGTCCGCCGCGGCGCTGTTCGCGATACGTCGTCACCGGGAGCCGCTTGATGTAGTTCGAGCGCGTGATCGCGATCACCATGTCCTCCTCGGCGATCATGTCCTCGAGTGAGAACTCGCCTTCGGCGGCGATGATCTCGGTGCGACGATCGTCGTTCTTGCCGTAGATGCTCTTGATCTCCAGGAGCTCCTCGCGGATGAGCGCCCCGATCCTCGACTCGTCTCCCAGGATGGTTCGCAGCTCGCCGATCCGCTCGACGAGATCCTTGTGCTCGTCCTCGACGCGCTTGCGCTCGAGCGCTGTCAGGGCGCGCAGACGGAGGTCGAGGATCGCCTGAGCCTGGATCTCGGAGAGCTCGAACTCCTTCATCAGGCCCTCACGCGCCGCGTCGGCGTCGGCAGCGCCCCGGATGAGCGCGATCACCGCGTCGAGATTGTCCAACGCGGTCAGGTAGCCGAGCAGCACGTGGGCCCGAGCCTCCGCCTTGCGCAACTCGTACTTCAGCCGGCGGGTGACGACCTCGCGCTGGAAGGCGAGATAGTGGCCGAGCAGGTCGCGCAGCGCGAGCGTCCGC
>VAXT01000177.1 GCA_005883245.1 Actinomycetota bacterium
AGCCGGAGCAGGCCGACCTGCTCGCGGTCATGTTCGGGCGGAACGCGGAGGCGCCCGTGCCGGTCGTCGCCGCGTCGACCCCGGGCGGCTGCTTCGACGCTGCGATCGAGGCCGCGCGGATCGCGCTCAAGTACCGAACGCCCGTCTTCTTGCTCTCCGACGCGTACCTCGCGAACGGCTCCGAGCCATGGCTGCTGCCGGACGTCGACTCCCTGCCGGACATCTCGGTCTCGTTCGCCGACCAGCCCAATGTCGACGGCGAATTCATGCCGTACCACCGCGACCCGGAGACGCTCGCCCGCGACTGGGCGATTCCCGGCACGCCCGGCCTCGAGCACCGGATCGGCGGGCTCGAGAAGGAGGACGTGACCGGCAACGTCTCGTACGACCCGGACAACCACGACCATATGGTCCGGCTGCGCGCGCAGAAGGTGGCCGGAATCGCCGCGGACATTCCCGAGCTCGAGGTGGACGACCCGGACGGTGCGTCCCTGCTGGTGCTCGGCTGGGGTGGGACGTACGGGCCGATCCAGTCGGCGGCGCGGCGCCTGCGACGTGACGGCAAGAAGGTCGCGCACGCGCACCTCACGCACCTGAACCCGTTCCCGCGCAACCTCGGCGACGTGCTTCGGAGCTACGACCGGGTGCTCGTGCCGGAGATGAACCTCGGTCAGCTGCTCAAGCTCGTGCGAGCGGAGTTCCTCGTCGACGCGGCCGGCTTCAACCGCGTGCGCGGGCTGCCGTTCCGCTCGGACGAGCTGGCCGATGCGATGGAGGCGATGCTGTGATGCTCCGCAAGCTCCTCGAGCGGCTGCGCGGCAGCTCACGCGAACCCGAAGATCTGGCCGTTGGGACGAAACGGCCGGGCGACTTCGTGGAGCCAGACGAGGACGAGCAGCCGGCCGTGCCGAACCCGCACGACGAGCACGTGGGGCCGAATCAGTGAGCGAGAACGGCGGCAACGGGCTCGTCCAGCTGACCACGAAGGACTTCAAGTCCGACCAGGAGGTCCGCTGGTGCCCGGGCTGTGGGGACTACGCGATCCTCGCCGCCGTGCAGTCGTTCATGCCCGAGCTCGGCCTGCCGCGCGAGAAGATCGTGTTCATCTCCGGGATCGGCTGCGCCGCGCGCTTCCCGTACTACCTGCAGACCTACGGGATGCACTCGATCCACGGGCGGGCGCCGGCGATCGCGACCGGATTGTCCACGTCTCGTCCGGACCTGTCCGTCTGGGTCGTGACGGGCGACGGCGACGCGCTCTCGATCGGCGGCAACCATCTGATCCACGCTCTGCGCCGGAACGTGAACGTGAAGATCCTGCTCTTCAACAACCAGATCTACGGGCTGACGAAGGGGCAGTACTCGCCGACGAGCCCGCTCGGGACGCGGAACAAGTCGACGCCCATGGGCTCGCTCGACTACCCGTTCAACCCCGTCTCGATCGCGCTCGGCGCGGAGGCGACGTTCGTCGCGCGCTCGATCGACACAGACAAGAAGCACCTGACCGAGGTGCTGCGGCGCGCCGCGAGCCACAAGGGCTCGGCGCTCGTCGAGATCTACCAGAACTGCAACGTCTACAACGACGGCGCCTTCGACGCCGTCAAGGAGCAGACGGAGAACCAGATCCGGCTCGTCCACGGCGAGCCGATCCGCTTCGGCGCGGACGGGGAGCGCGGCGTGAAGATGCGTGACGACGGCACATGCGAGCTGGTCTCGGCCGGCGACGACGGCGGCCTGCTCGTGCACGACGAGCACGAGGAGGTCGGGTCGCTCGCGTTCGCGCTGTCGCGGATCTCGCACACGCCGCACGGCCCGACGCCGATCGGGATCTTCCGAGACGTCGAACGCCCGGTCTACGACGAGCTGATGGCCGGGCAGCTGGAGACGGCGACGTCGGAGCGCGGCGAGGGCGACCTGAAGTCGCTCCTCCATGCGGGCGATACCTGGACGGTCTAGCGCACGCGCGTCGTTGCGCTCGGACCAGGACGCGACGCATGTCACGAGCCTAAGGCTCGCACATGCGTGCGTCCACGGTCTCTCGCGAGATTCTTACGGCGCGGACTTCTCGAGGTGCAGCGTCGAGATCAACTGTTCGACGTTCTTGACCTCGAGCAGTCGGCGCTGGTGCTCGTAGTGGGCTCGACGGGCATCCGCTCGCCTGCGCTCCGGCGACTTGCCGTCACCCAGGTCGAGGAAGTCTGGCTGCTCGGGAGCTCGATGTCGTCTCAGTCGGAGCACGGCTGGACCCTCCGGGGGCGTGGCGTGGGCCGCTTGCGCCTTTGGTTACCTGTCGCTACGCAATATCGGTGATCTCGGCGGCGCCGAGAATCCCCCGATCAGGTGAGGTAGCCGACGGCCGCCGCCAGCGCAAAGGCCGCAAGACAGAAGACAGTGAGGACGGAGAGCGTCCTCGCGTACTCCATCGTTGTATCGCCCCGTTCCAGTCTGAACTCGCTGTTCCGCATGGTCGAAATCATCGGCTGACTGCGCTCGAACGCGGATCCCCTCGAAGCGTGATCCACGTACCGCAAACCGTGCGGTCACGCCGAGAGGATGAAGTGCACGATTGTCAGCACTCTCCTGATAATGGCTTCTGACAGGTACAGGAACGCCGTGCAGGACGCGAGAGTGATGACCGTGAGGACGACGCCGTACTCGCATCGTTCGCTGCCTGGCGGCCGCGCGTATCCCTCCGCGGCGATCTGGCATACAAAAAGGGGCGTGGCCCGGATCAGGCGATCCGAGCCACGCCTCAGGTCACACTGTGCTTGCTACTGGATGTACTGGGCGACGCGGGTCAGCGCGGTGACGATGTTGCCCGAGAGCAG
The DNA here is from genome assembly GCA_005883245.1 of Actinomycetota bacterium. GTDB lineage: Bacteria > Actinomycetota > Thermoleophilia > Gaiellales > Gaiellaceae > VAXT01. The sequence goes on from VAXT01000177.1 coordinate 2,829, forward strand.
GGCAAGCGCGCCGAAGACCGCGATCGTGATGACGGCGAGGACGACGCCGTACTCGGCCATCGTCTGCCCGTCTTCACGGGTGAGCCAGTTGTAGAGCTTCTGCATCGGTGCAGACCTCCATGGAAGATCGGTACGGATCACCCGCACCGATGATTGCGATGGCTGCTACATCGACCGTCCTAGGTCAGCGCCCTATCCCTCGGCTGAGCGTTCTCTCGCAAGACAAAGCCCGCCTCGGGGGCGGGCTCTGTGGGAGCGAGGCTGAGGGAGGGAGATAGCCGTCGTCCTCTGCCCTCAAGTCAAACGCGCCGTTGTGTGGAGGGCGTTTTCGATCCCTGAGGATTCGGTAAGGGTTCAGGCCGAGCGGTAGTCGAAGGTCGAGGCATATCCGCACACGCCCGCGTACTCGAAGCGCAGCGGGCCGTCGTCGACGCGCAGCTCGCCGGCGACGACTTCCTCTCCCGTGCGCTCATGACCGGGGATCACGCAGGTGATTGTCTCCTCGCCTTCGTACGGCCCTGAGATGCGGACCGTGAGCGCGTCGCGTACCCGGAACCATTGGCGGCGCGGGGTATGGTCGAGCTCGATCTGGGCCGGCCTCGCGGCGAGCAAGTGGCTGGGCTTCCACGCCCACGGGAAGTGCTCGAGCTGCTCCCCGGCGATGCGCCCTGCCCAGATCTGCTCGATGACGTCGTGCTGCTCGCGTGTGCCGCGCTCGTCGAGGAAGAGCAGCCAGCTCCACGGAGAGCCCTCCTCGTCGTCGCTGTAGCGGGTGGCCAGGACGACCCGCAGGTCGGACAGGTCCACCCCGTCGGCCTCGCCCTCGACGATCTGCCAGCAGAGCGCGCCGTCGCAGATCCCGTGTGTCGAGCGGCCACCCGGGACCCCGTCGATCCGCCGGCAGGGGCAGGGCGCGTCGCAGTTGCAAGATTCGACGTACGTGCCGGCTACGCGCCAACTCATGCGGCGCTGAGCGCAATCACCCGCTCGGCCTGCCGGTCGCGGTAGTCGTCCCCGAGGGCGTCGGTCAGCTTCCGTTCCAGCGCGCCGGTGGCCGCGAGCTCCTCGACGATGTCGGCGCCGCCGACAAGCTCGCCGTTGACGAAGACCTGCGGGATCGTCGGCCAGCCGGAGAGGCCCGAGAGCTCCTGGCGGAAGCGGGGGTCGGGAAGGATGTCGACGGCGGTGATCGGCGCGCCCGCGGCGCGCAGGGCGGAGAGGGCGCGCTGCGAGTTGCCGCAGGCCACGAAGCTCGGCGTACCCTTCATGAAGAGCGCGACGGGCTCGGTCTCGATGATCTCGCTGATCTGGTCTCGGAGCACTTAGGTTCCTTTCGTCTTGATCCGGAGCTCGTGGATCGAGCCGTCCCCGAGCGGCCCCGCGAGCGCGTCGTACACCAGGCGGTGCTGGTCGACGAGGGACAGTCCCTCGAAGCGCGGGCTCGCGACGGTGACCTGGAAGTGGTCACCACCGCCCGTGCGATCGACGACGGACAGTTCCGTCGCGTCTGGAAACGCCTCGTTGAGCAGTTCCTGCAGAGGCTTGGTCGCCACGCTCGCCATCGTAGCCCTCGATTTCAATTTGGCGTGCCGCCGTGCTATGACCGCTGTCCACGAACTCGGAGGGAGAGACGAATGAAGAAGCTCGCAATGCTTCTCGGCCTCGCTTGCGTCGCGCTCGGCGCGCTTGCAGGAGGCGGGAGCGCGAGCCCTGCGGTAGGCGCACCCGTGATGACCGGGCTGCACAATCCTCGAGGGCTTGCAATCGACAATCACGGGAGCCTCTATGTCGCGGAGGCCGGGCAAGGCGGAACCGCGCCGTGCGCCGTCTTCTCGGACGGGATGACGAAGTGCTACGGCCCGACCGGGCGCATCTCGCGCCTGAGGAACGGCGTGCAGGAGGTCGTGGCCGACGGGCTGCCGTCGAACGCGCCCGCCGGTGGGAACGGCGCGACCGGACCGCACAACCTCGCGATCGAAGGCGGCGCGATCCAGCCGTTTCGGGACCTCGGCCAGGGGACGCTGATCAAGGTTCATCCGAACAGCCACTGGGACGTGGTAGCCGACATCTCCGCTTTCGAGGCGGCGCACAACCCGGTCGGCCCCCCGGACAGCAACCCCTACGGGCTCATCAACACAGGTGGCCACCGTGTGCTCGCCGATGCAGGCGGGAACGACCTGCTCGAGGTCCACGGCAACCATGTCAAGCTGCTCGCGACCTTCCCATCGCGTCCGCAGCGGAACACCGATGCTGTTCCGACGAGCGTCGCACAGGGGCCTGACGGGAACTACTACGTCGGCGAGCTATCGGGCGCTCCGTTCAACGTCGGGGCGGCGAACGTCTACCGCGTCTCCGGCGGGCAGGCCACCGTGTACTGCTCGGGCTTCTCGTTCATCATCTCGATGGCGTGGGGGCCGGACGGCCACCTCTACGTGCTCCAGTTCGCGAGCGCGGCAGGGCTTACCGGGCCGGGGATCCTCTACCGGATCGACTCGGGCTGCACGAAGACGCCTGTGGTGACGAACCTCTTCACTCCGGGCGGCCTCGCCTTCGGTGACGACGGCGCTGCCTACATCAGCCAGGGAAGCATCCTCGCGTCAGGCGGAACGGTCTGGCGCTTCGAGCTCGGGCCCTAGCGCCTCGAGCTGCCATTCGCGTCCGTACGTCCGCGTGCTCCGCCTCGTGCGGAGGCGCGGACGGCGGCGCGCCGGCAGGGAGGCCACGACCCTCGCACGTGCGCGGAGAGCCGACTCGACAGCCGCGCGGAGCGCACGCGGCGGGCGCGGGAAGCCGAACGCGTCGAGCAGCCGGTCGTCCATGAGTGCATAGATCGCCTGGACGCCGAAGCGCCTCGGCACCGCAGGGAACCAGGCGAGGAACATGTCGCGGGTAGCGCGCCCGACCCGCTCGGTGGCGTCGGTGCGCCGGAAGCGCTCCCGCTCGTAATCCTCGTTGTAGCTCTCGAGCTCCGCGTAGCTCTCGCGTTCCACCGGATCGGCTCGAACACGAACGACGAGAGCACGTACAGGAAGTCCTCGTTCGCGATCTCGAAGCGCCCGTGGATCCGGTTCATCTGCCGGATCGCGCGCTTTCCCTCTCCGCTGTCGTAGCCGGCCTCGACGATCGTGGACAGGATCAGGTCGGTGTCGTCGTACCGCTTCTGAGCCGCACGCCCGAACTCGCCGGTCCGGTCGAGAAGCTCCGCAATCGCCGGCGAGGCGAACGTCCGGAACAGCGCAAGCTCGAGCGACCGGGTCGTGTCCCACGGGAACTCGAAGCACGTGTCGAGGTAGACGATCCGCGAGTGGTCGGCCACAGCGTCGAGCCGGCGGATCTCCCGGAGGTAGGGCGACTCACGCACGAGCGGACGATAGACAGCGGTTCGAGTCCACGGCGGAGGGAAAGACGGAGTGACCATGCCCTGGAGACGTAGGCACGTAACTCGCGAGGAAACCCCGCCCCCTCCGCGGCGGCGGCCGGCGTGCCCGACGTGGTCGGGATGGACACTCCTGCGGCGGTTCGCGACCTGGACGGGCACGGCTATGTCGCGGATGTCCGGAGCCGGGCGGTCGCAGGGACGGAAGCAGGCAAGGTTCTCTCCCAGACGCCCGAAGGCGGCACGAAGCTGGCCCGCGGCAGCCGCGTGACGCTTGTGGCCGGGCGTGGCTCCTCGGGCTCTGACGTTCCTGATGTCGTCGGCCTCCCGGTCGACAAGGCGTTCGTCCAGCTCGAGGCCGCAGGCTTCAAGGGCGCGACAAGGCGCGTCGCCTCGAAACGCAGGCCCGACACGGTCCTCGCGCAAGACCCGGCGTCCGGCACGCGTGCCCAAAAGGGCTCGACGGTCTCGCTGACGATTTCGAAGGGTGGAGCGGCGGTGGCCGTGCCCCGGGTCGTCGGGCTGACCGAAGCGGCGGCGACGGCGAAGCTGACGGAAATGGGATTTCAGGTCCGCGTCTCGCGCGTCTCCTCGACGAAGCAGAGCGGGCTCGTCATCTCGCAGAAGCCGGCAGAAGGCGCGAAGGCGGCACGGGGCTCGATCGTCGGCATCGACGTCTCGAGCGGTCCGCCGCCGCCGACGACGACCCAGACGGGCATGACGACGACGACCCCGCTCACCGGCGCCAAGGTGCCCAGGGTCGTGGGCATGGGCCAGAGCGCCGCATTCCTGCGACTCGAGCGGGCCGGTTACCGGGTCGACTCCTTCCCGGTGGCCTCGAGTCGGCCACGGGGCCTCGTCGTCTCGCAGCGACCTCAGGGCGGTACGCGCGCGCCGTCCGGCACGGTCGTCCGCCTCAGCGTCTCGCTCGGTTCCGGAGCCCGCCCGCTTCGGGCGGTCCCGGACGTGACCGGCAAGAGCGAGTTCGCGGCGAAGCGCGTGCTCGTTCAGGTCGGTTTCACCGTCCGCGCGGTGCGGTCGGCGACGGACGTCACGTCCCGAGGAGACGTGGTCGTCGACCAGAAGCCGAGCCCCGGCGCGCGCGTGCGAGCCGGATCGCAGGTCTTGATCTACCTCGGGCCGGCGCAGTAGCCCTTCCTGCAAGCTACGGGGATGAACAGCCGGTCCGTCTGGGTCGCCGTCTTCGTCGGCATCATCGCCCTCGGGCTCGGTGCGGCAGCCGTCACCGCGTTCGTGTCGGACGACGGCGAACCTTCGGCGTCGAGCGCCTCGACGTCCGCGTCGTCCGTCTCGGACACGTTCGACTTGCCGATCGGCCTGGAGAAGGACACGGTCGCGCTGGCCAAGCACCAGCGGGACCTGCTCGTCGGGCTGGCGGCGCGGGCGGGCGGCCCAGTGGAAATCGCGGTTGTTCGCGGAGACACTCCCCTAGAAGGCGATGCGGTTCAGGTCGCGGTCGACGGCCGTGACGTCCCGGCGGAACCCTGCGGCACAGGCTGTTCCCGCGTGGAGGCCGCCGTGCTCCAGGGGCGGCCGGCCCGGGTCTCGGTCCGCGCCGGCTCGGCGTCCGTCTCGTTTCGCCTCCCGGGATTCCTGCCCGCCTCGGGCCAGCCGGTGTTCGACCGGGCGCGGCGGACGATGGCTGCGCTCCGCTCGTACCGGTTCACCGAACGGCTGACGTCCGGCGGCGGCGTCGTGTTCTCGCGGCTCGCCGTCCAGGCCCCGGACCGGCTCAGCCTGAGGACGAACAACGGCTTCCGCTCGGTGATCATCGGCCGCAAGCGATGGGACTACCAGGTCGGCCGCTGGCAGGAAGGCCCGTTCCCCGGGCTGAACGTCCGCGAGGTTCTCATGTGGTACGACGCGAGGAACCCGCGAGTCGTCCGCCGGCTGCCGAACGGGGCTGTGCAACTCGCCGCGTACGGATTGAAGCCGGTGCCCGCCTGGTTCCGGCTAACGGTCGAGCCCTCGGGGCGCGTCACGGAAGCCGAGATGACGGCCCCCGCGCACTTCATGCTGCACCGGTACAGGGACTTCAACAGCGCGCCCGCGATCGAGCCGCCGCAATGACCGATCACCACCACGAGCACGGTTACCGCTCGCAGAGCCGCCGCGCGTTTGGGATCGTGCTCGCGCTCACGAGCGCGTACACCGTGTGCGAGATCGTCGGGGGCTGGCTCACCGGGAGCCTGGCGCTGCTCGCCGACGCG
>VAXT01000178.1 GCA_005883245.1 Actinomycetota bacterium
GCCACGCACGAAGCAGGATCTGGAGCCCCTTGCGCGGCTCGTGGCGACCGACGAAGACGATTCGATCCTCGCGGCCGCCGGGCTCGGCCCGCTCGGGGATGAGCACGCCGTTGGGAATGAGCTCGTACTCGGCGGGGAAGTACCGTGCGGCGGACTCGCGCGCAGGCTCCGAGACTGCGATCCGGTGATCGAGCCGATCGAGGAGGAAACCCCAGCACAGCTTGGCGGGCTTGAGCCACGACAGCTCCCCGGAGGCATGGAACGTGGCGACGAGTGGGCAGCGCGCCAGCGCGAGCGTCGCGACACACGGGGCAGGCGTCATCGGCTCGTGTAGATGGAGCAGGTCGAACTGCTCGGTCTCGAGCACGCGCCGGATCCGGAAGAGCGAGCGCGGGCTGAGGATGATGTTGGGCAGCGACCCGTTGGCGGGCACGATCACGGAGCGTCCGATCGGGATCACCTCGGGCGGCGGCTCCCCGTGGCGCCCGAGCCGGGGGTGGAGAACCCGCGTGAAGCTGCCCGGAGGGTCGTTGCCCATCACGAGCCGGACGTCGTGCCCGACCGTGCGGAGCGCGGCGGCCTGGAGCTCGGCGTGCTCGACCACGGCTCCCCAGAACGACCATGAATACGGGACGACGATCCCGACCTTCATCTCGCACAAGTATTCACGCCCAGCTACCTTTGGGCCCGCATGACCTTCGCCCGCCACGCACCGCTCCCGCTCGTCGTCCCGATCGACAAGCTGCAGCTGCAGTAGCGCGGTGGGCCGCAGGGTCCTGCTCGGGCTCGGTTGCCTGCTGATCACCGGAGCGATCGGGCTCGCCTTCCTCGCCCTTCGGGGGAACGACCGGCAGGACATCGTGGTACGTGTCGTCTCGCCGCCGGCACCGGTGCTCGAGCGCGTGGAGGATCTCGCGGCACGGATTCCGGCAGGCCGATCTGTCGCGCTCCGAGCACGCCCCGAGGGCCGTGTCCTCGCAACCGTCGCCGCGCGCACGGAGTTCGGCTCGCCCCAGACACTGGCCGTCGCCTTCCGGAAAGGGGACTGGATCGCCGTTCGGAGCCCCGCGCTCGGGAACCGCAGGCTGGGTTGGGTCCGCGCTCGGCCACTCCGCCTCGTTCAGCGCTCCGTGCGACTCGAGGTCGATCTGTCGCGCCGCGTTCTGGTCGTGCGCGAAGAGTCCAAGGACCTGCGGACGATCAGCGTCGCGATCGGCGCGCCAGACACGCCCACACCCGCGGGCCGCTTCTACGTCACCGACAAGCTCCGAGGTGCGGACTTCGGCTCCTACTACGGCTGCTGCATTCTCGCGCTCTCCGGCCGGCAGCCGAACCTTCCGGCGGGCTGGTCGGGCGGCGACCGACTCGCGATCCACGGCTCCCCCACGCCGACCTGGGGCGAGGCAGTCTCGAACGGCTGCCTGCACGCGCCCGAGGCCGATCTCCGGTACTTGATGAAGACCGTCCCGCTGGGGACGGCTCTGCACATTCACGCGTAGACTCGATCGATGGTCGAGCAGGGCATCGCGCTCCCGGTGAAGGACTTCTGGGAGTTCGACGGGCTCGTGACCGTCTCCGATCCGCAGGGCGTCCAGGATCTCGACGCGCTGGACGAGATCTACCGCTGGACCGAGCTGATCCAGTCCAGCCCGCTCGCAGTGGAGCGGTCCGTGCACGCGGCGATCGGCGGCGCGTATCGCTCGCAGGGGATCACGACGCTCGAGCTGCGCTTCAACCCGATGAAGCGGAACCGCGGCGGCGAGCGCGACCTCGACCACATCATCATGGCGGCCGTCCGCGGACTCGACCGCGCCAGCCTCGAGTACCCCCAGGTACGCGCCGGACTGATCCTGATGATGGATCGGACGTTTAGCGAGCTGCAGAACGAGATCATCGTCGAGAAGGCGATCCGTTACGCCCCGCGCGGGATCGTCGGGATCGACATCGCGGGGCCTCGCCCAGTCGCGGATGGGCCGTACCTCTACCGCGACCTCGCTCCGCTCGTCGAGCAGGCTCGCTCGGCGGGTCTCGGCGTGACAATCCACGTCGGCGAGGAGGGCGGCGACCACGGGATCGCAGAGATCCGCGACGTCGTCGACTCGCTGCGCCCCGAGCGGATCGGGCACGGGATCCTGGCCGCTCAGGACGAGGCGCTGATGGCCGACCTGCGGGAGCGGCAGATCACGCTCGAGGTGTGCCCGACGTCGAACCTGCTGACGAAGGCGCTCCCGGACGAAGACGCGGTCCGCGACACCTTCCGCGCCTTCTCGTCCGCGGACGTGCCGTTCACGATCGCGACGGACGGGCCCGAGATGATGCGGACGCACCTGCGCGACGAGTTCGAGCTGCTGCTCCGGATCGGTGCGCTCGACGAGCGGGAGCTCGAGGCGGCGAACCGCCGCGGGCACGACGCGAGCTTCGTCCGCGACGGCGAGTAGCCGAAACGGCCATGTCCGGTGCCTGGCACCGGGACATATTCGGAGAAGCTAGGCGTCCGGCGACTCTTCGAGCAGGTCGACCGAGACGATCGTGTCGGGACTGAGGTAGCGGCCGGCGAAGAGCGGCCACGTGCCGTTTCCGGCCGCGGACGAGATCTGGCCGACCGCGTCCTTGGCCAGCGCAGATGCCTCGTCGGCGGTTGCGAGCTCGCCGATCCGGAGGGTCTCTCCGTCGCGCAGACGCACGAGGACGAAGTGCTTCGGCGACTCGGCCGGCTCGGCCTCCCGCTCTGCCTCTGGCTCTGGCTCTGCCTCTGCCTCCGGCTCTGCCTCTGCCTCCGGCTCTGCCTCTGCCTCCGGCTCCGGCCCTGCCTCTGCCTCTGGCTCCAGCTCCGGCTGTGGTTCTGGCTCGGCCTCCGCCTCTGCCTCGGGCTCCGGCTGTGGCTCTGGCTCTGCCTCTGCCTCGGGCTGGGGCTCGGCGACGGGCTCGGAAGGTGCTGCCGCCGCGGCGGGCTCCGCCTCGGGAGCCGGCTGCTCGAACGACGGAACGGGCATCTCCGGAACGGTGGGCACCTCGAGCTCCGAGAGGTCCTCCTCGGCGCGTTCGGGCGCCTCCGCCTCCGGCTCCTCGACCGCGGCAGCCTCGGCTTCCTGGGCGGCGTGTCGCACGCTCGGGAAGAGCATTCTCGAGAGCAGCGCGGGCGTCGAGCCTGCGAAGGGCTGAGTTGTCTGTCCCGACTCGGGATCGGGCTCGGGCTCCGCCTCGAGCTCGGGAGCGGTCTCGGCCTGTGACTCGGGCTCGAGCTCGACCGCAGGCGTCAACTCGAGAACCGGCTCCTCCTCGCGCTCCGCCTCGGCAGGAGATTCGTCCTGCGCCTGGGGGAGCAGCTCGGGGAAGAGCACGTCTTCGGCGTGGGGCTCGGCAGCCGGATGGGCGTACGCCTCGTCGATCACCTGCCGAAGCTGACCGTGGGGCGCGACGACGAGCTGAAACTCCGTCTCGAGCTCACGGCGCAAGCCCTCGAGCACGAGCTCGTTGGAGGGGTCGCCGACCGCGATCACGAGCTTGCCGTCCTCGTAGAACAGCGGGAGCGCAACCTGGCGCCGAGCGTCCTCCTCGCCGAGCGCCTCCAGCGCATCCGGCTCGACGTCGGAAACGTTCACGTCGACGAACGGGAGCCCCTTCTGCCCGGCGAGCATGCGTCCGAGATCTCGCTCGTTGAGCCAGCCGCGCTCGAGCAGCACCTCGCCGAGGCGCTTGCCGGTGCGCATGCCTTCCTGAAGCGCGCCCTCGAGCTGCTCCTCGCCGAGGAGCCCCGCACGGAAGATCAGCGTGCCGAGCGGCACGTCGCGCATCGAGGGCTGCGCAGTCTCTTGAGCCGGTGTTGGCGCAGGCTGCGCCGGATCGGGAAACGCGTTCGCAGGTTCTGTTGAGGACATGGCCGCCTTTCTGTGCTTCGTAAGCCGCTGCGCCAGGGCGAGCTCGGGGTCTACGAGCACGAGCTCGGGCGTGACGCCGCCGCCCGACCCGCTCCAAGCAGGACGATAGGTCGTTGAACTGTTCGTATCGGCGCTTCCAGAGCGCGCGTCATCGCCCGAAAGAGGTACGCGGGGTACGCCATTTGGAGGACCGCTTCCGTCCATGCCGCAAAAGGGGTATCGGCAGCGCGGTTGGGCGCTTTAGGACCGCAGGACGCCGAGATACGCGTCGAGGAGCCATTCCCCGGCAAAGAGCGCGATCACCGACCCCAGCGCGAGGAACGGTGCGAACGGGATGCCCATCTTCCGCGCCGACCGTCCGTGACGTGCGAGGAGGTACATCCCCGGGATGACCGCGCTGACCATGCCGATGATCAGCGCCACCGAGACGACCTTCCCGAGCATGGCGCCCATCAGGAGCGCCAGCTTCACGTCGCCCATGCCCATCCCGGCCGGGTAGACGACCGCAGCGATGAACAGGAAGAGGGCGGCGAGGAAGGCGGCGAGCGGCCACTCGAGGCTCGGATCGCGCACCAGCTGGGCCGCCAGCACGATCAGCGTCGCGGGCAGCACGATCCGGTCGGGCACGATCCGGTGCTCGATGTCGATCGCCGAGATCGCCACCAGGACGCAGCAGAAGAACGCAGCGATCGCCGCGTAGAACGTCAGCCCGAAAGCGAGCAGGCAGCCCGCCACGAGGACCGCCGCCGTGATCTCGACCGCGGGATAGACCAGCCCGATCCGCGCGCCGCAGCTCCTGCACCTGCCGCGCAGCGCGAAGTACGAGATCAGCGGGATGTTGTCGTACCAGACGATCGGCGCCTTGCAGGACATGCACGCGGACCCCGGCCGCACGAGCGAGCGCTTGAGCGGCACGCGCGCGGCGACCACGTTCAGGAAACCCCCTAGCGCGAGACCGGGGAAGACCGCGAGTGCAGCGAGGGCGGGGCTCATCCTTTCCGCCTATCGGCGCGCCGACGACGCGAGTTGAGTCGGCCGGCTACGTCTCGGCTGCGCGATACGCCTTGCCCGGATTGCCCGCGGCGCGGGCGATCGCCTCCACGGCCCGCATCGAGGCGCGCTGTACGCCGCGCATCGCGCTCGGGCTCGCCACGTCGCCGCCGATCAGCGACTCGACGGCCTTCCAGAGGAACGGGGTCCGGACGACGGCGTAGGTAAGCCGAGGGAAGCGGTCGAGCGCGACCTTGGCGCCCCAGGCTGCGGCCAGCTGGGAGGAGAGAGAGCGCCGGAGCTCGCGGTCGTAGCCCTCGAGATTCCCTGCGAGCACGGCTGCGGCGGCCAGCTTCGCGGACAGGAACGCCTCGTAGATGCCGTCGCCCGAGAGCGGGTCGACGAGCCCCGCGGCGTCGCCGAGGAGCGCCGCGCGTCCTTTAGTCAGTCGCGCGCGCGCGTGCACGAGGGGCAGCCGGTAGCCGCGGACGTCCTCGAGGCTGGACTCGGGAATCGCGTACTCCCGGCAGAAGCGCAAGAGGTGCTGCCGGAGCCGGGGGCCTTCGCGCTCCCAACCGCCGACGCCGACGTTGACATGGTCGCCCTTGGGGAAGACCCAGCCGTAGCCGCCCGGGATGTTCGCGAGCTCGAGGCAGAGCAGGCCGCGGTACTCGGCCTCGGGGACGACGCCGTACGGGACGTTCGCCTCCAGCGCGACGCCGTACTCGCGCCCGTCGTCGAGACCGACCGTGCGAGTGGAGACTCCGTTGGCCCCGTCAGCGAGGAGCGCGTGATCCGCCGCGACCTTCGAGCCATCGACCCGCGCTCGGACGCCGTCGGCCACGAGCACGAGATCGGTCACCTTGGCGTCATCTCGAAACTCAGCCCCCGCGCTGACGGCCTGCTCGACGAGATACGCGTCGAGCCGCTTGCGCTGTGTCATGAGAACCAGCGGCTCGTCCATCCGGCGATCGACCCGGCGCGTGAAGTCGAGGCCGAGCCGGACGCGTGTCGTCCGGTCCTCGACCACGGGCTCGACGGAGAACGGAAGCTGGCGAACGGCACGCATCGTGAGCCCGCCCCCGCAGGGCTTGTCGCGCGGGAAGGTGGCTTTGTCGGCGAGGAGCACCGAGGCGCCTTCGCGCGCGAGCCGGTACGCGGCGGTCGACCCCGCGGGCCCAGCTCCGAC
>VAXT01000179.1 GCA_005883245.1 Actinomycetota bacterium
GCGAACTGAACGCGCTGACCGGCGAGGCAGGCGCGGACCCCGATCGCGATCGCGAGGTGCGTCTTGCCAGTGCCCGGCGAGTAGGCGTCGCACTACTCATGTTGTGGATCCGCTGCCGGCGCGGGTGCGGCTGGTCGGCGCGCCTGGCGCGTTGCGGGATGTGGAGTTGGAGGTGTTCGGGTGGCGGACCGAGCATGGCGAGACGATGGTTCGCTGCCGGCTTGTGGATGGGAGCGTGGGGACGATCCCGGCGCGTTGGACGGATCTGCCGCGCGTAGGAGCGGCGGCTGAGTGGCTTGGTGTCGTGATCTCGCCGGCGGGGTGGCGGCGTCTGCGGGAGCAGGTTGAGGCGCTGCGGTCGCGGCGTCCGCGGCGGTGCGGAGTCTCCGGTGAAAACGGAGGTCGCGATGTCGGGACAGCTCGCGCTCGGGTTGAGCGAGGTGCTGGTCGCGGCGGCGGTGTGGGAGAGCCTGCCGCCGGAGCGCCAGCGCGAGGTGACGATTCAGCTGGCGTGGCTGTTGGCGCGGTTGATGGAGGCCGAGCGCGATGAGTGAGCGCGGGAAGGTCACCGAGCAGCACCGGCGGCGGCGGGCGGTGGTGTATGTGCGCCAGTCGACGCTTCACCAGGTCGAGCGCAACGTCGAGTCCTCGGCGCGGCAGTATGCGCTGCGGGAGCGGGCGATCGAGTTGGGCTGGCCGGCGGGTTCGGTGTCGATCGTCGATGAGGACACGGGTCGGTCCGGTGCCTCGACGGACGGGCGGATCGGATTCAAGGAGCTGGTCGCCGAGGTCGGGCTCGGTCATGTCGGACTGGTGCTCGCGCTCGAGGTCTCGCGGTTCGCGCGGTCCTCGGCCGACTGGCATCAGCTCTTGGATCTGTGCGCGCTGACGGGCACCCTGATCGCCGACGCCGACGGCGTGTATTCGCCGGCGGAGTTCAACGACCGGCTGCTGCTCGGGCTGAAGGGCACGATGAGCGAGGCGGAGCTGCACCTGATCCGCGCGCGACTGGACGGCGGGCTGCGCAACAAGGCCGAGCGCGGCGAGCTGCGCCTCGCGCTGCCCGTCGGCCTGGATCGCGATGACGACGGCCGGATCGTGCTGTGCCCCGACGAGCAGGTCCGCCACGCGATCGAGCGCGTCTTCACGCTGTGGCGACAGGTCGGATCCGCACGCCAGGTGGTGATGGAGCTGATCGACGAAGGCCAGCAACTCCCGCGCCGCACGGTCGGGCAGCGACGCATCCGGTGGGCACGCCCCAGCTATGGCGCGGTGCACGACTTCCTGACCAACCCGGCGTATGCCGGCGCGTTCGTGTTCGGCCGCAAGCGCCGGGAGAAGACGGTCGACCGCGGCGGCCGCGTCCGGGTCCGGGACGTCGAGGTGCCGCTGGAGGAGTGGTCCGTCTGCCTGCCCGAGCACCATCCCGGCTATGTCGGCTGGGACGAGTACCTCGCGACCCGCAAGCGACTGCGGGCGAACGTGAGACCTCGCGGCGAAGGCGGCGGCGCCGCCCGCGAGGGCGCGGCCCTGTTGCAGGGGCTCGTCCGCTGCGGGCAGTGCGGCCGACGGATGCAGGTCGGGTATTCCGGCACCGGCGGCAAGGTCCGTCGATACCTGTGCGTCCGCGGGCACGTGCTGCACCACACCGAGACGAGCTGCCAGTCGCTCGGCGGCGGCCGACTCGAGAAGGCTGTCATCGACGCGTTCCTTGAAGCCGTCACCCCGGCGGGGGTGACCGCGACCGCGGGCGCGATCCGCGAGCTCGAGGACCAGCACGAGCAACTGCTGGCCGGTCAGCGCCTGGCGCTCGAGCGAGCCGAGTATGAGACCGAGCGCGCCGAGCGCCAATTCGACGCCTGCGAGCCGGAGAACCGGCTGGTCGCGCGCACGCTGGAACGCAAGCTCGAAGCCGCGCTGGCCGAGGTCGAGCGTGAGCGCGGGAAGCTGATCGCGCTCGAGAACGCCCGCCCAGAGCCGCTCACCGACCAAGAGCGGGCCGCGCTCGCGGACATTGCCCGCGACCTCACGCGGCTCTGGTCGGCTGAGACGACCACCGATCGTGACCGCAAGCTGCTGCTGCGCACGCTCATCCGCGAGATCGTCGTGACCGTCAACGCCCAGGACAGGCACGCGGCTGCGGAGATCGCGTGGGAAGGCGGCGCCAGGACCGAGCTGACCGTCAAGCTCAACGCGCGCGGGCCCGACCGCCACGTTCTCGGCGAGGACTCGGTCGAGCTGATCCGCCGCCTCGCCGAGCACCATCCCGACGCGCAGATCGCCGCGATCCTCAACCGCCAAGGCCGCCGCACCGGCCAAGGCCTGCCGTTCACGCGCGCGCGAGTCCAAGGCGCGCGGTTCCGCGCCGGCATCCCGGCCGCCCCACCACCGGACCCGGAGTCCGATCTGGTCACGATCCAGCAGGCCGCCACGGAGCTCGGCGTCACCGTGTTCACGATCCGCCGCTGGCTGCAGCAGGGACTGCTGCCAGGCGAGCAGACGACCCCGACCGCGCCGTGGCGGATCCGCCTCACCGACGAGGTGCGCGCCCGGTTCGTGCCCGACGTGCCCGACGGGTTCGTGGCGCTCAACGACGCCGCGCGGTTGCTCGGCTGCGCCCGTCAGACCGTGTTGCACAAGGTCCAACGCGGCGAGCTGCGAGCGATTCAGGTGACCAACGGCCGCCGGAAAGGCCTAAGAATCGAGGTTCCCGGCGCGAGTTTGGACCGCTTGATCAACGAGTAACTGCGGAGGTGCAGTGTGAAACAGGACCGGGTGGGCCGAGCAGGACGACGTTCTCCTTGGCGTGCAGGAAGTCGAGCTGGCCCAAGTGCTCGACGACCGCCTTCTTGACCGAGCGCTGGAAGGTGAAGTCGAACTCCTCGAGCGTCTTGCGCTGAGGGAAGCGCGCCGCCTTGATCCGGCTCTCGCCGCCGTGGCTGTCGCGCGAGGCGACCTCGGTCGAGAGCAAGGCTTCGGCGAAGCGCTCGTAGCTCCACTCCTCCCCGCGGGCGCGCTCGGCGAGCTTCGGCAAGGCGCGTGCCGCCGCCGGTGCCTTCAGCTGGCGGAACAGGTGCGCGAGCTCCGCGGTCTTCGTCATGCCGGGATCAAGGCGTCGTAGCGGGAAAGCGGCCGCAGCTCGACGTCGACCTCGCGCGGGCGGCGGCGCTCGCCGCGCAGGCGCTCGAGCTCCGCCTGGTGGGCCGGATCGGTGAACGTCAGATGGCGCGCGAACGAGCGCCGGTGGCGGCAGGCGAGCTCGCCGGTGTCGAGCGCCACCGCGACGATCTCGGTCTGTGAGACGCGCGTCTCGACCCTGCGGCCGGCCAGGCGCGGATCGAGCGAGTAGTCGTTCGTGTCGAGGCGCAGGTAGGGCTGGGCCGGGACGCGGATCACGAAGCGGCGGTCGGTCTCGGGCAGGACTGCGGGCAGCGGCCGCATCAGCGCCCGCTCCTGCTCGAGCCGCTCGGAGACGACCGCGCGCGTCGTGCGGTGGACGCGCGCATTGATCTTGTCGCACCACTGATCGAGCTGGAGCTGGTAGTCGAGCTCGTTCGCGAATGAGCGCCCCGGCTCGAAGTTCGAGCGCAGGAAGCGGTGCGAGCGCTCGAGCAGACCCTTGGCCTCGGGGTCGCGCGCCTCGAGGATGATCCAGCCGACGCGCAACTGGCCGCAGAAGCCGGCGAAGGCGACGGTCGGCCGGCCGCCGCCTGAGTGGATCGCGCCCTCGCGGTCCCAGACGAGCTTCGCGGGCAAGGCGCCGAGGCGCGTGAGGCAGCGCGCCATCCCGAAGGCGATGTCACAGAACTCCTTCGAGAACACGAGCGCGCCGGCGAGCGCGCGCGAGTAGCCGAGCTCGGCCGTCACGACATAGCCGCGGCGGCTCTGGCCGTGGCCGACCGGGATCTCGGCCTTCGGTTCCCAGAGGTCGAACTGGCAAAGCTCGGCGGGGCGGTAGATCGTGCGCTGGTAGGTGCGAGGCGGGCGGAAGACAGGGCGCAGCTCGCGCACGTAGTCGTCGAGGATCGTCTTTGAGCCCGCGTAGCCGTCCTCTGTGATCCGCTCGCGGATCACGCTCGCGGGAATCTCGGGGTCGTCCTTGAGCAGCTCGTGGATGCGCGGCCTGTGCGGGTCGAGCTTCGACGGGCGCTTCGGCCGCCGGTAGGCGGGCGGCGCATCGCGGCGCAGCGCGCGCCGGACGGTGTTCCGGCCGTGGCCGGTGCGGCGCACGATCTCGCCGATCGAGAGGCTCTCGACGTACTTCATCCGCCTGATCTCCGCCCACCGCTCCACGTCGAGCAAGTCCTTCCTCCTCGCCTCGGTCGCTGACCGAGCGAGGGTCGGGTGCTAGACGGCCGGGCGAGATCGCCGATCCCGCAAGGTGGGTCCGATTTCGACCGGC
>VAXT01000019.1 GCA_005883245.1 Actinomycetota bacterium
CTGCAGATGGCGATGATCGCAGCGACGATCGGGAACGGCGGCGTCGTGCTGCGGCCGCACGTGGTCGAGAAGGTGACCGCTCCCGACGGCTCGACCGTGATCAGGACGAAGCCGGACCCGCTCGGACGGGCGGTCGCGGCCCAGCATGCGTCCGAGATCAACCAGATGATGCAGGCGGTCGTGACCGGAGGCACAGGCACCGCGGCCCAGATCCCGGGGATCGCGGTCGCCGGCAAGACAGGAACCGCCGAGACCGGTGAGAACCACGTGAACACGACCTGGTTCATCGCCTTCGCGCCGGCCGACAACCCGCGCATAGCCGTCGCGGTCGTCGTCGAGCGCCAGCACGCGACCGGCGGCGAGGTGGCGGCGCCGATCGCCAGGCAGATCATGGAAGCGCTGCTTCGATGACCCTCTCCGACACGCTCATCAACACGCTCTTCGACGGGCGCTACCGGATCATGCGCAAGCTGGGCTCGGGCGGGATGGCCGACGTCTACCTCGCCGAGGACGAGGAGCTCGGACGGCGCGTCGCGATCAAGATCCTGAACGACAAGTACGCGACGGACGACCAGTTCATCGAGCGCTTCCGCCGCGAGGCGAAGAACGCGGCCGGCCTCTCGCATCCGAACATCGTCTCGATTTACGACCGCGGCGAGGCCGAGGGCACCTACTACATCGCGATGGAGTATCTCGACGGGCGAAGCCTGAAGGAGCTCGTCGTCGCGCGCGGGCCGCTCCCGATCTCCGACGCGATCTCGGCCACGCGCCAGGTGCTGGCGGCGCTGCGGTTCGCGCACCGGAAGGGCGTCGTCCACCGCGACATCAAGCCGCACAACGTCATGGCGGATGCGGACGGTCGTCTGAAGGTGACGGACTTCGGCATCGCCCGCGCCGGGGTGAGCCAGATGACGGAGGCGGGCTCGATCATCGGGACCGCGCAGTACCTGTCGCCGGAGCAGGCCCGCGGTGCGCCCGTCGACCAGCGCTCCGACCTCTACTCGATCGGCATCGTCCTCTACGAGATGCTCAGCGGCCAGGTGCCGTTCACCGGCGAGAGCCCGGTCGAGATCGCGATGAAGCATCTCTCGGACACGCCCCGTCCTCCGTCGCTGCTGCGCCCGGACATCCCACCCGACCTCGACATGGTCGTGCTCCGCGCGCTCGCCAAGAGCCCGGAGGACCGGTTCCAGACCGCGGAGGAGATGGACGCAGAGCTCGGACGGGTGGCGTCCGGCGTGGGCGTGACGGCGGAGACTGCCGATGCGGCGACCGCGGTCCTGTCCGGGACCGCGCTGGCGAGCGCGCCGACCGCGGTCGTTCCCCCGCGTCGCCCACCACCGGAGGCTCGACGCTCGTACCGCTACGCGGAGCCTCCCCCGCGCCGGCGCCCCGTCTGGCCATGGCTGCTCGCGCTGCTCCTCGTCGTCCTGGCCGGAGTGGCCGGCTGGTACGCCTTCGGCAAGATCCAGGACTCGCTCGGCGGCTCGGGGACGGTCTCGGTGCCGTTCGTCGTCCAAATGCGCGAGGACCTCGCGGTCGCGAAGCTGAACGGCAAGGGGCTGGGCGCGGCCGTGCACCGGCAGCCGAACGAGAACATGAAGATCGGCCTGGTCTTCCAGCAGGGAACGGTGGCCGGCGCCCGCGTGGACAAGGGGACAGCCGTGGACATCTACGTCTCCACGGGCCCACCGAAGGTGCAGGTGCCGAACGTGATGGGCAAGTCGAACAACGACGCGATCGCCGCGATCACCGGCGCGAAGTTGAAGTTCAAGGTGCTGCAGGTGTTCTCGAAAGAGGACGGGGGCACGGTCGTCGCCCAGGACCCGCGGGGCGGGCGGATCGTGAACCAGGGCTCGATCGTGCACATCAACGTCTCGAAGGGGCTCCAGCCGCTGCAGGTGCCGGACGTGCGTGGCCAGCTCTTCGACAACGCGGCCGGACAGTTGCAGGGCGCAGGATTCGCGGTCGCGCGGCGTGACGTGGATTCATCGCAGCCGAAGGACACCGTGATCGACCAGGATCCGCGCGGGGGCTCGTCGCTCTCGCGCGGCGGCACCGTCACGCTCTTCGTCTCCAAGGGGCCGAAGCAGGCGACGATCCCCGACGTCACGAGCCAGGACGAGGCCTCCGCCCGGCAGGTGCTCGAGCAGTCGGGCTTCAGCGTCGACGTGCAGCAGCAGGACGTGACCGACCCGAACCAGGACGGGATCGTGCTCTCGCAGGATCCGTCCGGCGGCACCAAGGCGAAGCCGGGCACGACGGTGACCATCGTCGTCGGCCACCTCGTCGAGGTTCCCTAGTGGCGCGGGTCCGCGTCGCCGTCCTCATGGGCGGCCGGTCGAGCGAGCACGAGGTCTCGCTCGAGTCGGCCCGCTCCGTGCTCGAGGGTCTCGACCCCGGCCGTTACGAGACGGTGACGGTCGAGATCGGGCGCGACGGCCGCTGGGCGCTCGGCCCGGGCTCGCACGCGGAGCTGGAGCGGGACGGGCGCTCGGCCATGGAGACGTTGCCCGTGCCGACCTCGCGCGTCCCGGAGACACTGGCCGGCGTGGACGTGGTCTTCCCGGTCCTGCACGGGCCGTTCGGCGAGGACGGGACCGTGCAGGGGCTCCTCGAGCTGGCCGACGTCCCCTATGTCGGCGCCGGCGTGACCGCGTCCGCGCTCTGTATGGACAAGGACCTCTTCAAGTCGGTGCTGCGCGACAAGGGCGTGCCGGTGACGCGAAGCGTGACGCTGCTTCGGAGCCAGGACACCTTCGAGAACCCGTTCGGCTTCCCCGTGTTCGTCAAGCCCGCGCGGCTGGGCTCGTCCGTCGGCATCACGAAGGCCCGCGTGCTCGGCAACGACCAGCCGATCGCGTCGATTCCTGGCGAGATCGTCGCCAACGCGGACTGGTACGACTACTCGGCGAAGTACGACGAGGGCGGGATGGAGCTCGTGATCCCGCCGCGGGTCTCGGAGGATGCGATCCGTCGCGTGCAGGACCTCTCCGTCCAGGCCTTCCGGGTGACCGAGTGCGAGGGCATGGCGCGCGCCGACTGCTTCGTGCGCGACGACGGCGAGGTGCTGGTCAACGAGCTGAACACGATCCCCGGCTTCACGGCGACGAGCGTCTACGCGAAGCTCTTCGAGGCCTCTGGGATCCCCTACGAGGAGCTCCTGGAACGCCTTGTCCAACTAGCGCTGGAACGCCACGAACGCCGCGCAAAGCTCAGGTTTTAGCGCGTACTTCGCTGATCAGCGCCTGTCCTTCCCCACCGGTCAGCCTGAGCCAGACCATGTAGTAGCGGTACGTCTTCCCAAGCGTGTTGATCGAGAACGTGACCGGTCCGGACACGTCCTTGCGATCGGACACGCTGACGAAGCCACCGTCCTGGGAGTCGCTCGCCTGGATGACCGCGCTGAAGGGCGTTCCACCGCCGTCGACCGTCATCGAGCCGAGAGCAAAGCTCTTCGGCGCCCTCAGGACCAGCCCAACGCCGCCTTTCGCAAATCCACCGGCCTGGTACTCCTCGGTCTTCCAGGCCGTGGACGGATTCCCGTCCGTCGCTTGCGCCGCCACATCAGTGTGCTCGTCCCCGTTGTCCCCCTCTGGGTCGTATCCCAGGACGCCGATCACGTGCACGGGCTTAGGAGATGCGGACGAGACGTGAAGAGCCTTCTTCGCCGAGTCGTTCGAGAGCAGCAGGTACGCCCCACCTGCGACGAGCAGCGCCGCGAGCAGGACGATCAGCGCCGTGCCGGCCGGGAATCGCCTTCGCTCGCGCCGCGGTCTCGCGCGGCGCGGCCGCGGCGGCGGCGGCGGGACGATCATCGTCGCCTCCTCGCCGTCGCGCCCCTCCAGCTCGGCGAGACAGACCTCGAGCTCGGCGCAGAACTCGTCCATCGAGGCGAACCGGTCGGCCGGGTCCTTCGCCATTGCCCGCTGGACGGCAAGGTCGAGCCGGAGCGGACAGTCCGACCTGTGCTCGAGCACGCTCGGAGCCGGCTCGCTCACGTGGCGCATCGCGACCGCCACGAAGTTGTCCCCCGAGAAGGGCACCTCGCCGGTCAGGAGCTCGTAGAGCACCACCCCGAGCGAGTAGATGTCGGTCTTCGGGTCGACCTTCTGCCCGCGTGCCTGCTCAGGCGCGATGTAGTCGCTCGTCCCGAGCACGGTCCCGGTCTGCGTGACGCCGTGCACGTCGAGCGAGCGCGCGATCCCGAAGTCGGTCACCTTCGCCTGCCCGTCCTCGTTGAGCAAGACGTTCTGCGGCTTTACATCCCGGTGCACGAGCCCGCGGTCGTGCGCGAACGAGAGCGCGTGCGCGACCTGGAGCGCCAGCCGGATTGCCTCGCGAGGATCGAGCGGGCCCCGCGCCGAGAGCTCCTTCAGGTTCTGTCCCTCGACGTACTCGAAGACGATGAACTGGCGCCCGTCCTGCTCGCCGCGGTCGATGACCGTGACGATGTTCGGGTGAGTGAGCTGCGCGACCGCGCGCGCCTCGCGGCGAAAGCGCTCGACGTAGTCCTCGTCCCGCGTGTACTGCTCGTGCAGGATCTTCAGCGCGACTGTGCGTTCGAGCAGCCGATCGTGCGCCCGAAACACGTTCGACATGCCGCCCGAGCCGACCAGCTCCTCCAGCTCGTAGCGGCCCGCGATGAGCTCACCGACCACGGCTTGAAGTTTGGCTAAGGAGATGCCGCTACGAGCCGAGAACAGTTCCGAGCGCGTCCTCCCAGACCCCGAGCGCCTCGTCGACAAGCATGGGGAAATCCCTGGTTCCCCCATGAGCCCTCTCCTTCAGAGCGTCTGCGATTGGATGAACGGCCCGGGAGCCGCCGTCTGGTGGTCGCGCTCCAGATGAACGTTGTGAGCCTCCCGCCGGGCAAAGCCCGGCTCCGGCGGCCATTCGATGTCATCTCCGTGCTCGGGATACGTTTATCGACCGAAAACGCTCTCGAGTGCCTGCTCCCACACTGAGAGGGCCTCGTCGAGCTCGGAATCGGTGATCACGAACGGCACGAGCACGCGGATGCAGTTGCCGTCGGTGCCGGACTTGATCAGCAGCAACCCGTTCCTGGCCGCCTCCTCGATCACGGCGCTTGCGGCCTGGGCAGCCGGCGCCTTCGTCTGCGGATCCTCGACGAGCTCGATCGCGAGCATCGCGCCGAGCCCGCGCACGTCGCCGATCTTCTCCCAGCGCTCCTGCCAGGCGACCATGCGCGCCCGGATCGTGTCCCCGACGGTCTGGGCGCGCTCGACGAGGCTCTCCTCGTCGAACACGTCCAGCACGGCGACCGCCGCCGCCTGGGCAACCGGGTTGCCGACATAGGTACCGCCGATCGCCGAGTCGGGCGGCGCGTCCATGATCTCCGCCTTGCCGATCACAGCCGACAGCGGGAGACCGCCTGCGATCGACTTCGCAATCGTCATCAGATCCGGCTCGACGTCGTGGTGATCGATGCCCCACATGCGGCCGGTGCGGCCGAACCCGGTCTGCACCTCGTCGACGACGAACACGATCCCGTGCTCGTCGCAGATGTCCCGCACGCCCCGCACGAACTCGGTCGGCGCGACAACGAAGCCGCCCTCGCCGAGGACCGGCTCCATCACGATCGCCGCCACGCTCTCGGCGGGGACCTGCGTCACGAACGCGCGGCGAAGCGACTTGAGCGCGGACTCGACGTCGATGCCCCGGTACTCGTGGGGGTAGGGCACGCGATAGACCTCGGGTGCGAACGGGCCGAGGCCCGCCTTGTACGGGTGCGTCTTCGAGGTCATCGTCATCGAGAGCATCGTGCGTCCGTGGAACGCGCCCTCGAAGGCGATCACAGCGGGCCGCTTGGTGTACGAGCGCGCGAACTTGATCGAGTTCTCGATCGCCTCCGTGCCTGCGTTGAAGAACGCAGCCTTCGCCGGGGAGACGAACGGCGCAACGGCGATCAGGCGCTCGGCGAGCTCGACGTAAATCTCGTAGGGGACGATCGTGAAGTCCGTGTGGGCGAAGCGGGCCAGCTGATCCTGCGCCGCCTCGACGACGCGTGGATGCGAATGGCCGACGTTCAGGCAGCCGACCCCGCCCGTGAAGTCGATGAACGTGTTCCCGTCGACGTCGGTGAGCGTCGCGCCGCGCCCCTCGGCGGTGACGATCGGGTGCACGAGCGAGAGCGGCGCCGCAATCACCCGCTCCTTGCGCTCGATGATCTCGCGAGACTTGGGGCCCGGGACCTCCGTCCGGAGCTCGATCGACTTCGTCATCGCCATGGGTTGAAGATACAGCAGCAACCGGCGCTCTGCATAGATGAATAATGAATATTCATCGGACCCGCTCGGACAGGTTCGAGCCTCGCTCGACACGGACGTGGTCGCGCTGGCGACCGCGTCGGCGGACGGCGCTCCGTCGGTGCGCATGGTGCTGCTCAAGGAGGCGGACGAGCGCGGCTTCCTGTTCTTCACGAGCTACGAAGGGCGCAAGGGACGAGAGCTGGCGGAGAACCCGCGGGCGGCGATTCTCGTGCACATGCCCGGTCGGCAGATCCGGGTCGAGGGGCGGGTCACGAAAATCCCCGAGTCGGAGTCGGACGATTACTGGGCGACGCGCCCGCGAGGCTCGCAGATCGCAGCGTCGGTCTCGAACCAGAGCGAGCCGGTCGAGTCGCGCGAGGAGCTGGAGCGTGTGTACGCCGAGTTCGACACTGCGCATCCGGCAGAGATCCCGCGGCCGGCGCACTGGGGCGGTTACCGCCTCGTCCCGGACGTCTACGAGTTCTGGGAACACCGCGACAACCGCCTCCACGACCGGATCCGCTACCGCCGCGACGGCGAGGGCTGGACGGTCGAACGACTGCAGCCGTGACTACGGTTTCAGCGTGATCCTCGGGCACCTCGATCTGGACGCTTTCTTCGCTGCCGTCGAAGAGCTCGAGAACCCCGACCTGCGCTCGAAGCCACTGATCGTGGGCGGGGATCCCCGCGGGCGCGGAGTCGTGGCGACGGCGAACTACGAGGCGCGCAAGTTCGGAATCGGCTCGGCGATGTCGTGCGCCGAGGCGCTCCGGCGCTGCCCGCACGCGGTCTTCGTCCGACCGCGCCACAGCGTCTATCGGGAGTACTCGGGGTCGGTCTGGAGCGCCGTGCGCGAGGTGGTGCCGACGGTCGAGCGTACCGGGCTCGACGAGGGCTACCTCGATCTCGGCGAGGTCGCGGACACGTTCGGCGAGGCGCGGGCCGTCGCGGAGGCAGTCCAGACGTCTGTCCGGGGTTCGACGAGCCTGAGCGCGGCGATCGGCGTCGCGACCTCGAAGGTCGTCGCCAAGATCGCGAGCGACCGCCGCAAACCGGGTGGGCTGACGGTCGTCCCGCCTGGACGCGAAGCGTCGTTCCTCGCGCCGTTCGACATCCGCCGTCTCCCC
>VAXT01000020.1 GCA_005883245.1 Actinomycetota bacterium
GACCTCCTGCGGATCGAAAGGCGGACCTGCGTGCAGAAGCTGCGCCGCTTGCTCGTTCGCGCCCGCGCGCAGTGGAACGACGACGACGGCCCGGCTCATGACCCTCTCCTCTCCGAGTAGGGACGAAAGATGCTCTGCCAGCTCCGAGATGATGCCCGCCTGGCCGACTCCGGCGATGCGAATCGGCTCGCCGGCGCGCCGCTCGAGCACGAGCGTCGGGCGTCCTGAGATGCGATCGGCGACCGTGCGGCCCACGTGCAGAGCTCGCAGGTCACCGTATGCGACCCTCGCTGCGGTCGAGCCCGTGAACGCGAGCCCTCCTGGAACGAGGTCGAGCCGTCCCGACGAGGGCTCTCCATCTCCATCGCGCCAACTGACCGCGTACGTCTCCTGCATGCACGACATGATCGGCTCCGGCCGCCGATCCGACCTCGGTGGGCTCCCCCAAAGCGCCTGCGGAAAAGCCGCAGCTACTCGCTCGACTCGAGCAGGCCGTGTTCGAGCGCGTAGCGGACCAGCTCCGCACGGGTCGTCAGCCGAAGCTTCTGCATGATGTGCGCGCGGTGCGTCTCGACCGTGCGCACCGAGAGGTAGAGCATCTTCGCGATCTCTTGGTTCGTGTGCCCGAGAGCGAGGAGGCGCAACACCTCGCGCTCCCGGTCGGAAAGGGGATCCTGCTCCGCCTGGGCCAGCTCCTCGGCCTCAGCCGCGACCAGGCGGGCGCCGAGCGCCGGATGGACGTACCGGCCTCCGTTCGCAACCTCACGCACGGCGTCCACGACCTCGGCGTCTGCGGCCTCCTTCAGCACGTAGCCGCTGGCCCCCGCGGCGAACGCCTCGCGCACGTAGCGCGGATCGTCCTGCATCGAGAGGACGAGCACCTTCGCCTCCTCGGCCTCCTTCAGCACCGCGGGAGTGGCCTCGATGCCGCTCGCCCCGGGCATGACGACGTCCATCAGGACCACGTCGGGCTTGTGGGCACGGGCCTCGAAGACCGCGCCGCGCATGTCGCCGGCTTCGGCGACGACCTCGATGTCGTCTTCTGCCTCGAGCACGTGCCGCAGGCCCGATCGCACGACCGCGTGGTCGTCGACGATGACGACGCGAATCGTCACCTCGCCGGAACCTCGATCGAGAGCGTCGTGCCCGCGCCCGGCGAAGACTCGACCGTCAGGCGGCCGTCGACGAGGGCAACCCGCTCGCCCATGCCGAGCAGCCCGAGCCCGTTCCCGGAGCCTCCCTCGGCAAAGCCCTGCCCGTCGTCCTCGATGACCGCAGAGATCGACTCGTTGCGCCGCGTGAGGACGATGCTCACACGCTTGGCGTGCGCATGCTTGACGACATTCGTGAGCGCCTCCTGCGTGATGCGATAGAGCGTCGTCTCGACGTCGGACGGCAGGCGCTCTTCCCCCAGGTGCGGTTCGAGGTCGACCTCGATCCCCGTCTGCTCGCGAAACGTCTCGACGAGCCGCTCGAGCGCCGGCACGAGCCCGAAATCGTCGAGCGCCTTGGGCCGAAGCTCGACGGCGAGCCGGCGCACGTCCTGGAGCGTCGTCACGACGAGCTCGCGGAGCCGGCTGGTCGATTCAGCAAGCTCCTGCTCACTCCCGACGTCCTCGAGGCTCCTCAGGCCGAGCAGGATCGACGTCAGCGCCTGGCCGGTCTCGTCGTGCAGCTCGCGGGCGAGGCGCCGACGCTCGAGCTCCTGCGCGCTCACGACCCGGCGGAGCGCGTCCCGGGCCACCCGCTCGGACAGGTCGACCGCAACGGCAGCCCAGGCGGCAAACGCCTCGGCCAGCCGCAGGTCCTCGTCCGAAAAACGCGGATCGCCCGCTTCCTTGTCGTGGGCGGCGATGATTCCGATCGGCCGGTCGCGCAGCAGCATCGGAACGTAGAGGCCGGTCCGCGCTGCAAGCCGCCGGCTGAGCTCCTGGTCGACCTCGAGGTCGTCGATCATCGAGTCGACCCGCTCGCTCCGGCCGCGGCCGAGCACTCGACCCGCCTTCGACCCGTCCTGCTCGAGCCGCCTGCCGACGAGTCCCTCCGCACCGTCGAGCGCACGGACGACGAGCCCGCCTTCGTTGGCCGGGAGCGCGATCAGGACGATCCGCGCCTGCACGAGCTCGCGCAGACGCGCCGCGACGAGGTCGAGCGTTCGCTCGAGGTCGGTCTCGGAGACGAGCGCGTTCGCGATCTCGTTCAGCGACTCGAGCTGCTTCGACCAGCGTGTCGCCGCCTCGTAGAGCCGCGCGTTCTCGACCGCGACCGCAGCCTGGGCCGACAGCAGCACGACGAGCTCCTCGTCCTCGGCGGCGAAAGGCCGGCCGTCGTCCTTCTCGGTCAGGTAGAGATTGCCGTAGACGACGCCGCGCAGCAGGATCGGGACGCCCAGGAACGTGCGCATCGGCGGATGGTGGTCGGGGAAGCCGACCGAGCGTGGATCCGCAGTCAGGTCGTCGAGCCGGAGCGGCCTCGCATCGTCGATCAGCGCGCCGAGCACGCCCCGGCCGCGCGGGAGATGCCCGATCGCAGCCTGGGTCTCCTCGTCGAAGCCGGTCACCACGAACCGCTCGAGGGCCTGTCCGCTCGGATCCAGCACGCCGAGCGCCGCATACCGCGCTCCCGTCAGCTCCGCCGCCGCCTCGACGATTTTCTGCAGCACGGCGTCGAGCGACAGCTCGGACGCGAGCGCGACACCCGCATCGACGAGCGCGCGGAGACGGTCGGTCTCAGGCACGGCGGGATCAATTATCCCGCCGTTCGCTGAGAAGACGGTCGCTACGCGGCGATTGCCTGCGGCACTGCGCGCACGATCAGGACCGGCCGCTTCGCGTCGTGCAGGACCTTGCGCGAGACGACGGATGGCATCAAGCAGCCGGCCAGCTTCGACATGGCCAAGGCGCATGCGATGGAGCCCGACTGGACAACGTTCAACGGCTACGCGAACCAGTACGTCACGCACCCGCTGACCGCGAATCCGGGCGAACGCATCCGCCTCTGGGTCGTCGCGGCCGGGCCGACGCTCGACACGGACTTCCACGTCGTCGGGACGATGTTCGACCGAGCCTGGCCGAACGCGAAGATCACCGGGACGCCGCAGCACGGCGTCCAGACCGTGCAGGTGCCTGCGGGCGGAGGCGGCGTCTTCGACGTGAAGATCGACCAACCCGGCCTCTACCCGTTCGTGTCCTATGCGTTCGCGCACGTCGACCTCGGCCAGGTCGGCCTGCTCAAGATCGGGCACACGAAGGGGACGATGTCGCACTAGGAGCGCTAGGGTCGCCGTCATGGAGGCCGCCGTCGGGACGATGACCGGACCGCTCGCGCCCGAGGAGCTTCGGCACCTCGACGCGTACTGGCGCGCGGCGAACTACCTCTCCGTCGGGCAGATCTTCCTCCTCGACAATCCGCTTCTCCGCGAGCCGCTCGCACCGGAACACGTCAAGCCGCGGCTGCTCGGGCACTTCGGGACGACACCCGGGCTGAACCTCGTCTACGCGCACCTGAACCGGGCGATCCGGGCACGCGACCTCCAGACGCTGTACGTGACCGGGCCGGGCCACGGCGGTCCGGGACTAGTCGCGAACGCTTACCTCGAGGGCACCTACAGCGAGGTCTACCCGCACGTGAGCAGGGACGAGGGCGGGCTGCGCGAGCTGTTCCGCCAGTTCTCGTTCCCCGGCGGGATCCCGAGCCACGTCGCGCCGGAGACGCCCGGCTCGATCCACGAGGGCGGCGAGCTCGGCTACGCGCTCACACACGCGTATGGCGCCGCGTTCGACAACCCCGACCTGCTCGTCGCGTGCGTCGTCGGCGACGGCGAGGCCGAGACCGGCCCGCTCGCGGCGAGCTGGCACTCGGACAAGTTCCTCAACGCACGGACCGACGGCGCCGTTCTGCCGATCCTGCACCTGAACGGCTACAAGATCGCCAACCCGACCGTGCTCGCGAGGATCCCCGAGGAGGAGCTGGTCGCGCTGCTCGAGGGTTACGGGCACCGGCCAATCCTGGTCACGGGCGGCTTCGAGGGGGAGCCGCCGGCCGCGGTCCACCAGCGGTTCGCAGCCGCGCTGGACGCCGCTCTCGCCGAGATCGCGGCTATCCAGACACACGCCCGCGAGACGGGAGCCGAGCCGAGGCGGCCGCGCTGGCCGATGATCGTGCTTCGCACGCCGAAGGGCTGGACGGGCCCGAAAGTGGTCGACGGCCTGCCCGTCGAGGATTCGTGGCGGTCGCATCAGGTTCCGATGACCGACGTGCGTGACAACCCCGAGCATCTCCGCGTGCTCGAGGACTGGATGCGGAGCTACGAGCCGGAAGAGCTCTTCGACGAGAACGGGACGCTGCTCCCCGAGCTGGCCGACCTCCCGCCGAAGGGCGAGCGCCGGATGAGCGCCACTCCGTACGCGAACGGGGGCGTGCTGCTCCGCGAGCTCGTCCTCCCCGACTTCCGCGACTACGCGGTCGATGTGCCCGAGCCGGGCGCGACCTCCAGCGAGGCGACAAGGGTGCTCGGATCTTTCCTCCGCGACGTGATCGCCCGGAATCCCGACAACTTCCGGCTCTTCGGCCCGGACGAGACGGCCTCGAACCGGCTGAGTGACGTGTTCGAGGTCACCGGCCGGAGCTGGCTCGCGGAGACGACGCCAACGGACGAGGGCCTCGCACCCGACGGCCGAGTAATGGAGGTTCTCTCGGAGCACCTGTGCCAGGGCTGGCTCGAGGGCTACCTGCTGAAGGTGAGCGCGCAGATCCCATGGCGCCGCCCAATCGCCTCGCTCAACTACCTGCTCAGCTCGCACGTCTGGCGGCAGGACCACAATGGCTTCTCGCATCAGGATCCGGGCTTCATCGACCACGTCGTGAACAAGAAGGCCGAGATCATCCGCGTCTACCTGCCGCCGGACGCGAACACGCTCCTCTCCGTCGCCGACCACTGCCTGCGAAGCCGGAACTACGTGAACGTGATCGTCGCGGGCAAGCAGCCGGCGCTGAACTACCTGTCCATGGAGGACGCGATCATCCACTGCACGCGCGGCCTCGGCGCCTGGAGCTGGGCGTCGAGCGACGAGGGCGTCGAGCCGGACGTGGTGCTCGGCTGCTGCGGCGACGTGCCGACGCTGGAGACCCTGGCCGCCGCGGCGATCCTGCGCGAGCGCCTGCCGGAGCTGAAGGCTCGGATGGTCAACGTCGTCGACCTGATGCGCCTGCAGCCCGAGAGCGAGCATCCGCACGGCCTTCCGGACGCCGAGTTCGACTCGCTGTTCACGACCGACCGCCCGATCGTGTTCGCCTACCACGGCTATCCGTGGCTGATCCACCGGCTCACGTACCGGAGGACGAACCACCGCAACCTCCACGTGCGCGGCTACAAGGAGGAGGGCACGACGACGACGCCGTTCGACATGGTCATGCTCAACGATCTCGACCGCTTCCACCTCGTGATCGACGTCATCGACCGCGTGCCCGGACTGGCGGCGAAGGCTGCCGGGCTGCGGCAGGACATGGTCGAGGAGCGGCTGCGTTGCCGGGCCTGGACGCGAGAGCACGGCGAGGACGAGCCGGCCGTGCGCGACTGGGTCTGGCCCTACTGACCCGTTGAGCACCGTCCTCACGGTCAACGCGGGCTCGACGAGCCTCAAGCTCTGCCTCGTCGAGGGCGAAGATTCGAGGCCCGCGGACGGCTTCGAGCCGGCCGACGCAGTTGGGCACCGCGTCGTCCACGGTGGCGCGCGCTACGTCGAGCCGGTGCTGATCGACGACGCTGTCGAGCAGGCGATCGACGAGCTCTCGCACATCGCGCCGCTCCACAACACGCCGGCTCTGCGCGCCATTCGCGAGGCGCGGACGGCGCTCCCGGACGTGCCGCACGTCGCGGTCTTCGACACGGCGTTCCACTCGACGATGCCCGAGGAGGCGTCCACGTACGCGATCCCCCGGCGCTGGCGCGATTGGGGCGTGCGCCGCTACGGGTTCCATGGGATCGCCGTGCAGTCGGTCGTCTCGCGGCTCGACGCGGAACGGATCGTGGCCTGCCA
The DNA here is from genome assembly GCA_005883245.1 of Actinomycetota bacterium. Lineage (GTDB taxonomy): Bacteria > Actinomycetota > Thermoleophilia > Gaiellales > Gaiellaceae > VAXT01. The sequence goes on from VAXT01000020.1 coordinate 6,039, forward strand.
CCTGGGCGGCGGCTGCTCGGTGACCGCCGTTCTCAACGGGCGCTCCGTCGACACGACGATGGGCTTCAGCCCACTCGAGGGTGTCCCGATGGCCACGCGGTCGGGGTCCGTCGACCCGGGCGCGCTCATCTACCTGCTTCGCGAGCGCGGCCTGACGGTTGACGAGCTCGACAAGGGACTGGAGCACGAGTCGGGCCTGGCCGCCCTCGGCGGGCTCGACGACCCGCTCGGAATCGCGGTCTACACGTACCGGATCGCAGGAGCAGTCGCCCAGATGGCCATGGCGCTCGGCGGCATCGACCTGCTCGCGTTCTCAGGAGGAGTCGGCGAGAACAGAGCCGACGTCAGGGACGCGATCGCGGGCCGCCTCGGCCCGCTCGGGGATTTCGAGGTCGAGGTCGTCCCCGCCCGGGAAGAGCTCGTCATCGCTCGCGCGGCGCGCGACCTGCTCGCCTAAGCCGTCTGCCGGCGCAGCGTGGCCGCCCCGAGCGCGAGGGCCAGCTGCTCGGGGGACACGAAGCGTGTTTCTAACGCACGGCGGGCGTCAGGGCACGATCCGGGAGGCCGAGTTGCTCGATTGGTTCGCCACCCAGATCGCTCCGCCCGCCTCCGCCAGCCCTCGTGGCTGGCGCCCGACGCGGTAGGTCCGCACGAACCTACTCGACGCGACGGCGAAGCGCGAGACGGTCGCGAGGTCGTAGT
>VAXT01000169.1 GCA_005883245.1 Actinomycetota bacterium
GAGTCGATCGGGATCACGCCGATCGTGTGCTCGGGGCCGCGGTTGAGCTCGGCCGGGACATAGCCGCGCCCGCGCCCGATCGTCATCGTCAGCTCCAGCCTGCCCTTGTCGGACAGGGTTGCGATCTGGAGGTCCGGGTTCAGGATCTCGAGGTCCGCAGGGGCCTCGAGGTCGCCGGCGGTGACCTTGCCCGGGCCCTTCTTGTTCAGTCGCACCTCGATCTCCGGCGACTCGCCCTCGAGGCGGACGATCATGTTCTTGAGCTGCAGGATGATGTCGGTCACGTCCTCCTTCACGCCCGGCAGCGTCGTGAACTCGTGCGCGGTCCCCTCGAGCTTGACCGAGGTGACTGCGGCGCCCTCGAGCGACGAGAGCAGCACGCGGCGCAGCGAGTTGCCGAACGTGTAGCCGAAGCCGCGGTCGAGCGGCTCGATCGTGAACCGGCCCCGCTGCTCGTCGACTTCCTCGTGGACGATGCGCGGGATCTGGAAATCCATCAGAGACGTACGTGTTGCCATGCCTTCCTTTCTACTTCGAGTAGAGCTCGACGATCAGTGATTCCTGGACGGGCGTGTCGATCTCCGAACGCTCGGGGAGCTTCAGGATCTTGCCCGTGAGCGCCTCGTGGTCGGCCTGGAGCCAGGCCGCCACCGAGGCGGTGAGGTCGGTTGCGTCGCGGATGACCTGTTCCGCGGAGCTGTTCGGCGCCATCGTGATGATGTCGTCGGGACGTACCTGGTAACTCGGGATATTCACGCGGCGGCCGTTGACGTGGAAGTGGCCGTGGCGGACGAACTGGCGCGCCTGTGCCCTCGAGGTCGCGAACCCGAGCCGGTAGACGACGTTGTCGAGCCGCCGCTCGAGCATGCGCAGGAGCTCCTCGCCCGTGATCCCGGAGCCCTTGGCGGCCTTCGTGTAGTAGGTGCGGAACTGCTTCTCGAGCAGGCCGTAGTAGCGGCGCGCCTTCTGCTTCTCGCGCAGCTGCAGCAGGTACTCCGACTGCTTGATGCGGCCGCGTCCGTGCTCGCCCGGCGGATAGCTGCGGCGCTCGATCGCGCACTTCTCGGTCAGGCAGCGCTCGCCCTTGAGAAAGAGCTTCATGCCCTCGCGGCGGCACTGCTTGCACTTCGGGGAACGGTCGCGGGCCACTAAACGCGCCTCCGCTTCTTGGGGCGCACACCGTTGTGCGCCTGCGGGGACACGTCCTTCACGCCGAGGATCTCGAGCCCCGCGGCCTGGAGGGAGCGAATCGCCGTCTCGCGGCCCGAGCCGGGGCCCTTGACGAAGACCTCGACCTTCTGCAGGCCGTGCTCCATGCCCTTGCGGGCGCACGCGTCCGCCGTCACCTGCGCGGCGAACGGCGTCGACTTGCGCGAGCCCTTGAAGCCTGCTGAGCCTGCCGACTCCCAGACGATCACGTTGCCCTCGGTGTCGGTGAGCGTGACGATCGTGTTGTTGAACGACGTCTTGATGTGCGCCTGCCCGATGGCGATGTTCTTCCGGACCCGGCGCCTCGTGCGGCCGCGCCCTGCTTGTCTCCTCGGGGGCGCCATTACGTCTTGCTCGGCGCTCTCTTGCCGCGGCCGACCGTCTTCTTCGGGCCCTTCCGGGTACGAGCGTTCGTCTTCGTCCGCTGACCGTTCGCCGGCAGCCCGCGGCGATGGCGGACTCCACGATACGCGCCGATCTCGCCGAGGCGCTTGATCGCCTGCTGGCGCTCGCGACGGAGGTCGCCCTCGACCTGCAGGTTGGCGTCGATGTAGTCGCGGAGCTTCGTGATCTCGCCGTCGGTCAGGTCGTTGACCTTCGTGTCGAGCGAGATCCCGACCTCCTTCGACACCTTCTGCGAGGTCGATCGGCCGATGCCGAAGATGTACGTGAGCGCGACCTCGAGCCGCTTCTCACGGGGGAGGTTGACTCCGGCGATCCTGGCCATCAGTGCGCCTCCCGGTGGCATTGGTGGATGCCTGGGTCGCTAGCACCAAGCCAGGCAAGGACGCAGGGAGCGCTCGGGCTGGTCAGCCCGGGCGCGACTGAGGACGCCGCATGGCGCAGCGTGATAGCGGGCCAGGCGCCGCTGAATGTCGCCGGGAGGCGCACTCAGCCCTGCCTCTGCTTGTGGCGTGGGTTGGTGCAGATGACCATCGTCCGCCCGTGCCGGCGGATCACGCGGCACCGCTCACACATCGGCTTGACTGACGCTCGAACCTTCATTTCACCTCGTAAGAACCGCGCCTCGCGAGCGCGGTGAAATGGACACGGAAACACGCGCAGCCGTGCTGCGCGCAGCGGGCTTCATGGTAGCAAAACGGTTTCGGCCGGATTCGGCGTAACGGTGAGGATTTTCGGACCCTCGTCGGTGACGGCGACGGTGTGCTCGAAATGGGCGGACAGCGAGCCGTCGATCGTCGAGATCGACCACTCATCGTCGTGCAGGTACACGTCCGGCGCGCCCGCGTTGATCATCGGCTCGATCGCGAACGTCATCCCGGGCTGAAGCTCGGGGCCGCGGCCCGGCGGGCCGTAGTTCGGGATCTGCGGGTCCTCGTGCATCGCGCGCCCGATCCCATGGCCGACCAGGCTGCGGACGACCGAGAAACCCGCCTCCTCTGTGGCGACCTGGATCGCGTGGGACACGTCCGACAGCCGGTTCCCGGCGCGGCACTGGGCAATCCCGGCGGCCAGTGCGGCCTGGCAGCCTTCGAGCAGCCGCTCGGCGTCGGCGGCGATCTCACCGACAGCGAACGTGTACGCGGAGTCGGCCACGAACCCGTCGAGGACGACCCCGACGTCGACGGACAGGATGTCTCCCTCGGACACCGTGCGGCCGTTCGGGATGCCGTGCACGACCATGTCGTTCGGCGACGTGCAAATCGCTGCCGGGTACCCGAGGTAGCCCTTGAACGACGAGGTCCCGCCCTGCGAGCGGATGTACTCCTCGGCCGCCTCGTCGAGCTCGCCGGTCGTGACTCCGGGGCGGATGTGGTCGTGGAGCCTGGCGATCGTGTCCGCGACGATGCGTCCGGCGTTCGCCATCTTCTCGATCTCGGCCGTGGACTTGCGAATAATCATGCCGACGCCACCTTGGCCTGCTCGACGGCTTGCTGGATCTCCGAGAACACCTCGTTCTCGGGCCGATCACCGTGAATCCCGACGAGGTTCCCGGCCAGCCGATAGTGGGAGACGAGCGGCCTCGTCTCCTGGTTGTAGAGGGCGATTCGCTTGGCGATCGCCTCCGGCGTGTCGTCGGAACGGCCCTCGCCCGCGGCTCGCTTGCGCAGCCGCGCGATCGCAACGTCGTCGGGGACCTGAAGCTCGAGCACGACGGTCAGCGGGCGATCGATCTCCGACAGCATCGAGTCGAGCGCGTCGGCCTGGGCCATCGTGCGCGGGAATCCGTCGAGGATGAAGCCCGCGTCGGTGTCGGCCCGGGACAGGCGCTCGCGGATCAACTCGATCATCAGGTCGTCGGGCACGAGCTCTCCGGCGTCGTAGATCGGCTTGACGCGCTGTCCGAGGGGCGTGCCCTCTGACATCGCGGCGCGCAGCATGTCGCCGGTCGCGATGTGTGCGAGCCCGTACTCCGCGGAAAGCCGCTTCGCCTGCGTTCCTTTCCCGGACCCCTGCACGCCCAGGAGCAGCACGTCGAGCGGCACGCTACTTCAAGAAGCCTTCGTAGGAGCGCATCATCATCTGCGACTCCATCTGGCGCATCGTGTCCAGCGCGACGCCGACGGCGATCAGCACCGACGTGCCGCCCAGCGCGCGCGAGTTCGCCTGCGAGAAGCCCCCGTACCGGATGAAGATGCTCGGCAGGACGGCGACCGTCGCGAGGTAGAGCGCGCCCGGCAGCGTGAGGCGAGTCAGCACGCGATCGAGGTACTGCGCGGTCGGCGGGCCGGGCCTGATCCCCGGGATGTAGCCGCCGTGCTTGCGTAGCTGGTCGGCCTGGTCGACCGGGTTGAACTGGACCGCGGTGTAGAAGTACGTGAAGATCACGATCAGGAAGCCCTCGAAGAGCATGTAGCTCAGGTTCCCTTGCGTGAAGTGCGCGTTGACGAAGCTCTGCGTCTGGGGGAAGTACTGGGCGATCGTGGGCGGGAACGCCAGGATCGCGGCTGCGAAGATGATCGGGATCACGCCGGCCATGTTCACGCGCAGCGGCATGTAGGTCGATCCACCCGCGGTCATCCGGCGACCCACCATCCGTTTCGCGTACTGGATGGGGATCTTCCGCTGGCCCTCCTGGATGAAGACGACCGCGGCGACGATCGAGAGCGCGATCAGCGGGAAGAACAGCTTCTCCATGACGCCGCCGTAGTACCAGGCGCTGATCCCGGCGGGAGCGCTCGTCAAGATCGACGCGAAGATCAGGAGCGAGATGCCGTTGCCGACGCCGCGCTTCGTGATCAGCTCGCCCATCCACATGAGGAGCGTCGTGCCGGCGGTCAGCGTGAGGACGATCATGACCATGCGGCCGGTGCCCGCCTCGAGCGCGCCCTGGCGCTTGAACAGGTACGCGTAGCCGAGCGACTGGGCCGCGGCCAGCACGACCGTCAGGTAGCGCGTGTACTGGTTGATCTTGGCGTAGCCGGCCTCGCCTTCCTTCTGGAGCTGCTCGAGCCTCGGGACGACGACGGTCAGCAGCTGCAGGATGATCGACGCCGTGACGTACGGCATGATCCCGAGCGCGAAAATCGCGAACTGCGAGAGCGCGCCGCCCGAGAACAGGTTCAGCAGGCCGAGCACGGTTCCGCTCGTCGAGTTGAAGTACTGCTTGATCGCGTCCGAGTTGACTCCCGGGGCGGGGACCCACGAGCCGAGGCGATAGAGCGCCAGCACCGCCGCGGTGAAGAGCACGCGCCGGCGAAGCTCGGGGACGCGCCACGCGTTGGCGAGCCAGGAGAACACTATTCCTCCGAAGCCTCCGCTTCCGCTCCGGGCTCGGAGGACTGGGTTTCCTCAGCCGCCTCGGTTTCTTCGTCGCGGGCCGCGGGCTCGGTTTGCTTAGCCGTAGGCTTGGCGGTCCTGCGCTTCGGAGGCCTCGGCTTGGGCTCTCCACGCAGCCAGGTGATCGTCCCGCCCGCACCCTCGATCTTCTCGCGCGCGCTCGCCGAGAAGAGGTGCGCGGAGACCATCAGCTTCTTCCTCAGCTCGCCGTGCCCGAGGATCTTGACGTCGAGCCGCGTGTTCCGGATCAGGCCGGCCTCCTTGAGCGTCTCGGGCGTGACCTCGCCGTCGAAGCGCTCGAGGTCGCGGACGTTGACCGCATGGACTCGCGTTCTGTGCGGGCCGACGGGCATCGCGTCCCTCGAGTACTGGCCGCGCTGCTTGCCCAGGCGCATGTAGATCGGCGTCTGGCCGCCCTCGAACCCGGGCCGCATCTTGTTCGAGCCGGAACGGGCTTTCTGGCCCTTGATCCCGCGGCCGGAATACCGGCCCTTGCCCGAGCCCAGGCCGCGGCCCACGCGCTTGCGGCTCTTGCGCGGTGCGGCGGGCTTGAGCGAGGAGAGGCTGAGCTTCTTTTCGGCCACGTCAGTCTTCCACGACCTCGACGAGGTGGCGGACCTTTCTGAGCATACCGGCGAGCTGTGGGCTCTCCGTGTGCTCCGCGGTGCGGCCGATCTTGCCTAGGCCGAGCGCCCGGAGCGTGCCCCGGTGGCGCTGGCTCTGGCCGATCTCGCTACGCGTCTGCTTGATCTTGACCGTCGCCACTCTCTGTCTCCTGCGGTTCCTCGGCGGCTTCCGTCACCGGAGCTCCGGCAACTGCCTCCGGCACCGCCTCCTGCTCTTCCTGCTTCGCGCCGACGGGCAACACCTGGCTGACGGTCAGGCCCCGCGCAGCGGCGACCTCTTCGGGGCGCCGCAGATGCTGCAGTCCCTGGACAGTCGCCTTCAACATGTTGATCGGGTTCGTCGTGCCCAGGCTCTTCGCGAGGATGTCGCGGACGCCGCCGAGCTCGAGCACGGCACGGACGCCGCCGCCGGCGATGACCCCGGTTCCTTCGCTGGCCGGGCGCAGCATGACCCGCGCCGCGCCGAACTTGCCGATGATCTCGTGCGTGATCGTCGTCCCGTGCTGCGGGATCGTGAACAGGTTCTTCTTCGCGTCGTCGACGGCCTTCGAGATCGCGAGCGGCACCTCACGCGCCTTGCCGTAGCCTAGGCCGACGCGGTCGACCTCGTCGCCGATCACGACGAGCGCCGTGAACGAGAACCGGCGGCCGCCCTTGACGACCTTCGCGACGCGGTTGATCTCGACCACACGCTCCTTGAGCTCGCGCGTCTCCTCGCGGCGCATGACTTCTCTCTCGACGGGGGTAGTACTCAAAACGTCAGTCCTCCTTCGCGGGCTGCGTCGGCGAGCGCCTTCACGCGCCCGTGGTACAGGTAGCCGGCGCGGTCGAAGACCGCGGACTCGATCCCGGCCGACTTCGCGGCTGCGGCGAGGCTCTTGCCGACCTCGGCGGCCTGGTCGACCTTGTCGCCCTTGAACGGCTTCAGGCCGAGCGAGCTCGAGGCTGCAAGCGTCTTGCCGACGACGTCGTCGACGAGCTGCGCCTCGATGCCTCGGTTGGAGCGGAAGACGACGAGCCGCGGCCGCTCGGCCGTGCCCGAGAGGGTCTTCCGAACCCGCTTGTGGCGCCGGACGCGCGCCTGTCTGACGGACAGGGTCGCCATTACGCCCTCTTTCCGACCTTCCGGCGCACGTACTCGCCGCGGTAGCGGATGCCCTTGCCCTTGTACGGCTCCGGCGGGCGCACGTCGCGCACCTCGGCGGCGATCTCGCCCACCTGCTGCTTGTCGATGCCCTTGACGACGATCTCGTTCTGTACTGGAACCTCGAACGTAATCCCGGCGGGCGCGTCGATCACGACCGAATGCGAGTAGCCGACGTTCAGCTCGAGCGCCGTGCCGCGCAGAGCCGCGCGGTACCCGACGCCCTGGATCTCGAGGCGCTTCTCGAAGCCGTTCGTGACGCCTTCGACCATGTTCGCGACGAGCGAGCGCGTCAGGCCGTGCAGGGCGCGGTCGTCCCCGCGCTCCGTGGGGCGCTTGACGAGGAGTTGCCCGTCTTCCTTCTCGATCACGATCCGCGCCGGGACGTTCTGCGTCAACTCGCCGAGCGGGCCGTTGACCGTCAGGCGGCCAGGGTCGACCGCGACGTTGACGCTGTCCGGGATCTCGATTGGTTGCTTGCCGATTCGACTCATTCGATTCTCACCAGATGAAGCAGAGGACCTCGCCGCCGACGCCTCGCTCCTCCGCGGTCTTGCTCGTGATCAGGCCGCCCGAAGTGGAGAGGATCGCCGTGCCCATCCCTCCGAGGACGCGCGGCAGGCGGTCCTTCCGAGCGTACACGCGCCGGCCGGGCTTGGAGACGCGCTTCAGGTCGGTGATGATGCGCTCCCGGTTCCGGCCGAACTTGAGGTCGATCGTGAGCGTGTTGAAGCTCTCGCCGTCCTGGACGTGGAAGTCCGTGATGTAGCCCTCCTCCTTGAGCAGGCGGGCGATCTCCTCCTTGATCTTGGAGGTCGGCATCGTCGTCGAGTCGTGCATCGCCTTGTTGGCGTTGCGGATGCGCGTGAGCATGTCTGCGATTGGATCGGTGTGCATTACCAGCTCGATTTGGTCATGCCGGGGATCTGGCCCTCGTGCGCGAGGTCGCGCAGGCAGATCCGGCAGAGGCCGAACTTCTTGTAGACGGCGCGCGGCCGGCCGCACCTGTTGCACCGCGAGTACTTCCGCACCTTGAAGCGCGGCTCGCGCTTGGCCTTCGCGACCAGGGACTTCTTAGCCACGCTACGCGTCCAAGTTACTTGTAGTTGCCATATGAATGCCTCCAGTTCTCACGGTTGCTGCGCTCCTTCCTTCTCTCTGAACGGGAGGCCGAGGCCCCGCAGGAGGGCGTAGCCTTCGTCGTCGTTCTGGGCCGTGGTCGTGATCGCCACGTCGAGCCCGCGCACGGCCTGGATGTCGTCGTAGTTGATCTCCGGGAAGATGATCTGCTCGCGGATGCCGATCGAGTAGTTGCCCCGGCCGTCGAACGACTCCGGCGCGAGGCCGCGGAAGTCGCGGATACGCGGGATGGCGATCGAGACCAGGCGGTCGAGGAACTCCCACATCCGGTCACCGCGCAGCGTGACGCGCGCCCCGATGGGCATGCCCTCGCGGAGCTTGAAGCCGGCGATCGACTTGCGGGCCTTCCGCACCTGGGCGCGCTGGCCGGCGATCGTCGTCAGCTCCTCGATCGCGCTGTCGAGCGCCTTCGCCTCGACCTTCGCGTCGCCGACGCCCATGTTGAGCGTGATCTTCGTCAGCCGCGGGACGCGCATGACGGAGCTGAGGCCGAGCTCCTCCCTGAGCTGGGCCCGGAGCTCCTCGTCGTAGCGCTCCTTGAGGCGCGGGCGCCGGGTTGCCGTCGCGGTGGCCATTACTTGTCGATCTCCTGGCGGCAATCGTCGCGCCGGCAGACGCGCACCTTGAGCGGTGCCTCGTCCTTCCGTTCCTTCATCACGTAGCCGATCCGCGTTGGCCGGTTGCAGGTCGGGCAGACGAGCATCACGTTCGAGATCGGGATCGGCGCGGCGAGGTCGATCACGCCGCCCGGGCTGAACTGGGCGCCGCCCATCCGGCTCGGGTTCTTGATCGGCTTCGGCTTCGAGTGCCGCTTGACCATGTTCAGGTTCTCGACGAGCACGCGCTGCTCGTCCGGGCGCGCCTCGAGCACGCGGCCCTGCTTTCCGCGGTCCTTGCCGGCGAGGATGTGGACGGTGTCGCCCTTGCGGATCTTCATCGCCTTCATCTAGAGGACCTCCGGAGCGAGCGAGACGATCTTCATGAAGTTCTTCTCGCGGAGCTCGCGCGCGACCGGGCCGAAGATGCGCGTCCCGCGTGGGTTTCGGGCCTGGTCGATGATCACGGCCGCGTTCTCGTCGAAGGCGATCTGCGTCCCGTCGTCGCGGCCGTAGGCCTTCTTCGTGCGGACGACAACCGCCTGGACGACCTCGCCCTTCTTGATCGTGCCTTGCGGGGTCGCGGTCTTGACGGTGCCGACGATGACGTCGCCGACCCGCGCGTAGCGGCGGTGCGAGCCGCCGAGCACGCGGATGCAGAGGAGCTCTCTCGCACCCGTGTTGTCGGCCACCCGGAGTCGGGATTCCTGCTGGATCACTTCGCTACCTCGAGCACCTGGGCCAGGCGCCAGTTCTTCGTCTTCGAGAGCGGGCGCGTCTCGACGATGAGGACGACGTCGCCGACCTTCGCCGCGTTCTCCGCGTCGTGCGCGTGGAACTTCGTCGAGCGGCGGACGACCTTCTTGTAGCGAGGGTGCGCTTTGACCGTGTCGACGCGGACGACGATCGTCTTGTCCATCGCGCTCGAGACGACGACGCCGCGACGCTCCTGGCGACGGCCCCGGTCGCGGACCGGCTTCGGGACGCGCGTGATCGGCGTGCGGCCCTCCGGCTTCTCGCGCTTCGGCTTCGAGCGGTGGCGTCGTTGGCTGCGCGGCTTCCGCTTCGGCTTCGCGCGCGGGCCGGCGGCTTCGGCGGCAGGGGCTTCCGTGCCGCCCTCTGCGGGGGCTACTTCGGCTTCTGCGGCCGGGGCTTCTGCGGCTGGGGCTTCCTCGGCGGGCGCTTCGTCGGCGGGCGCTTCCTCGGCGGGCGCTTCCTCGGCCGGAGCCTCTTCCGCAGGTGACTCCTCGGCTACGGGCTCCTCCGCCGGAGCCTCCGCAGCGGGCTCCTCGGCGGGCGCTTCCTCCTCCGCCGGAGCCTCGGCGGCAGGGGCCTCCTCAGCCGGAGTTTCCTCGGCCTGCGCCTCTTCTGCCTGCGCCTCTACGTCCTGTTTCTCTTCGTCAGCCACCTATCTCCTTCGCGAGCTCGCGCTCGTTTCGTACGGTCAGAATCCTTGCGATCTCTCGCTTCGCGTGCTTGAGGCGCGCGGGGTTCTCGAGCGCTCCCGTCGCCGACTGGAAACGCAGGTTGAAGAGCTCCTGTCGGCGCTCCGCGAGCGCATCGTCCAGCTGGTCGTCGCTCATGTCTCGGAGGTCTCTAGCTCGCAAAGAGATCAGCCTCCCGCTTCACGAACTTCGTCTTCACCGGGAGCTTGGTCCCGGCCAGACGCAATGCTTCCTTGGCCAGGTCCTCCGGCACGCCGGACAGCTCGAACATGACGCGTCCCGGCTTGACGACGGCGACCCAGTGCTCAGGGGCGCCCTTGCCCGAGCCCATGCGCGTCTCGGCCGGCTTCTGGCTGACCGGCTTGTCCGGGAAGACGTTGATCCAGACCTTCCCACCGCGTTTGATCTTTCGGGTCATGGCGATACGAGCCGCCTCGAGCTGGCGGTTCGTAACCCAGGCGGCTTCCATCGACTTGAGGCCGAAGTCGCCGAACTGGACGCGCGTCTGCCCCTTCGAGACACCCGCGCGCCGGCCGCGCTGCTGCTTGCGGTACTTCGTCTTCTTGGGAAGCAACATCAGCCTTTGCCTCCCGACTCATCGAGCTTGGTCGGGTCTTCGACCTGCTTCTTCGGCGTGGTCGTGTCCGGCGCGTCTTCCACAGGTGCCTCGACCTCCTGGACCTCGGGCTGGATCTCCGGCTGCTCGCGCCCCTCGGCCGAAACTGCCTCTTCGTCGGTCTTGGGCTGTTCGACGTTGTCCTGGCGGCCCCGACGGGCGCCACTGCGCCGGGGTCGACGCGTCCGCACCGGGCCGAGGCCCTCGCGGTCCTGCTGCCTGCTCCGGCCGCTCTCGCGGGAGGCGGAAAGCCCCTCGGTGCGGCCGCCGAGCCGGCGGGCGGTGTCCTGGTCTCCGAGCCGCGTCTCCTTCTGCTGGGCGACGCTCTCGAAGCCCTCGGGCATGATCTCGCCCTTGTTGATCCAGACCTTGACGCCGATGCGGCCGAAGGTCGTCTTCGCCTCGACGAAGCCGTAGTCGATGTCTGCGCGGATCGTGTGCAGCGGGACGCGCCCCTCGGAGTAGCTCTCGGAACGGCTCATCTCGGTGCCGCCGAGCCGACCGCCGCACTGCACCTTCACGCCGTGGGCACCGGAGCGCATCGCGGAGGCGAGCGACCGCTTCATCGCGCGCCGGAAGCTGACGCGGTTCTGGAGCTGCTCGGCGATCGACTGCGCGACGAGCTTCGCGTCCAGCTCGGGGCGCTTGATCTCGTTGATGTTGATGTGCACGTTCTTGTGCGTCATCGCGTGGATCTCTTTGCGCAGCGCGTCGACCTCGGCGCCAGACTTGCCGATCACGATCCCCGGGCGCGCGGTGTAGATGTCGATCGTGATCCGCTGCTTGTCCTTGCGGATGAGCACGTCGGACAGGCCCGCGTGGGAGAGCTTGTTGTAGATGTGCTCGCGGATCTTGATGTCCTCGAGCAGGGCCTCGGGGAACTCCTTCGTCCCCGCGAACCAGTTCGACTTCCAGTCGTGGATGACGCCGACGCGCATGCCGCCGGGATGGACTTTCTGACCCATTAGCTCTCTTTCTCCTCGGTCTTCTTCTTCGCCGGGGCGGCGCGCTTCCGCGTAGCCGGCTTCTTGGCCGCGGGCTTCTTCTCGGCCTTCGGCTTGGTCTCGGCCTCTGCCTTCGGGGCGGCCTTGCGGCGAGGAGCGCGCTTCGGCTTCTCCTCGGCAGGCGCCTCGAGCTCAGGCGCTCGCGTCACTGTAGCCGTGGTCGCCGGGCCCAGCGTGATCGTGATGTGGCACATCCGCTTGCGGATCCGGGCCGCGCGTCCGCGGGCACGAGCCCGCCAGCGCTTGATCGTCGGCCCCTCGTCGACGTAGACCGTCTTCACGACGAGGTCGTCGCCGATCAGGTTGTGGTTGGCCTCGGCGTTGGCGACCGCCGAGCGCAAGAGCTTGTCGATCTCGCGCGCGGCTGCGCGCTCGCTGAACGCAAGCATGGTCCGCGCCTCGGGCACGGTCCGTCCACGGATGTGCTCGACGACGAGGCGCGCCTTGCGCGGTGTGATCCGCACCCATTTCGCGGCCGCACGCACCTCCTGAAGCTGGCCGTCGGTCATTTGCATCGACCTCGTATGGCCCGCTCGCGTGTACCTTGGGCGCGTAGCGCACTCATGTGGTGCGCTTCACCTCCACCTTGCGGTCGCCGGAGTGCGCGCGGAACGTGCGCGTGGGAGCGAACTCGCCGAGCTTGTGCCCGACCATCTCCTCGGTGACGAAGACCGGGACGTGCTTGCGGCCGTCGTGGACCGCGATCGTGTGTCCGACCATCTCCGGGAAGATCGTCGAGGAACGGGACCAGGTGCGGACCATGTTCTTCGAGCCCGAGGAGTTCATCGACTCGATTCGGTTGAAGAGCCGTTCCTCCACATACGGCCCCTTCTTTGAGGATCTGCTCAACTGACACCTCCATTCACCCGAGCGAAGCGACGGGTCAACATAGGCGTGACGAAAATACGTAGCATTTTCGTCACCTTTTCTCCTTGCCGCGGCGGCGGCCGCGGACGATCAAACGGTCGGATTCCTTGTGCTTCGAGCGGGTGCGCTTGCCGAGCGTGGGCACGCCCCACGGCGTGACGGGATGGCGGCCGCCCTTCGACTTGCCCTCGCCGCCGCCGTGCGGGTGGTCGACGGGGTTCATCGCGGAGCCGCGCACGGTCGGACGCTTGCCGCGCCACCGGCTACGGCCGGCCTTGCCGCCGGAGATGTTCTCGTGGTCGAGGTTGCCGACCTGGCCGACGGTCGCGCGGCACGTGAGCGCGACGCGCCGCAGCTCTCCGGAAGGGAGACGCAGCACGCCGTAGCCCTCGTCCTTGGCCACCAGCTGGATGCCCGAGCCGGCGCTGCGGGCCATCTGGCCGCCGCGGCCGGGCTTGAGCTCGACGTTGTGGACGAGCGTCCCGGTCGGGATGTTCTCGAGCGGGAGCGCGTTGCCGGGCTTGATGTCGGCGTTCGGGCCCGACTCGACGTTCGCGCCGACGCGCAGACGGGCCGGAGCGAGGATGTACGCCTTCGCGCCGTCCGCGTAATGGAGCAGCGCGATGTTCGCCGAGCGGTTCGGGTCGTACTCGATCGCCGCCACCTTGGCCGGCACGCCGTCCTTCGTCCGCTTGAAGTCGATCTGGCGGAAGCGGCGCTTGTGCCCGCCGCCCTTGTGGCGGGTCGTGATGCGGCCCTTGTTGTTCCGCCCGCCCGTCTTCTTCGTCGAGCTGGTGAGGCTCTTCTCGGGCTTCGAGCGCGTGACCTCCTCGAAGCCGGACACGGTCATGAACCGGCGCCCCGGCGATGTGGGCTTGAACTTCTTCAAAGCCATCAGACCTGAGCCCCCTCGAAGATCTCGATCGCGTCGCCTTCCTTGAGCTGCACGATCGCCTTCTTCCAGCCGGGGCGCGTGCCCTTGCGGTAGTTCCGCATCTTCGGCTTCGGCGGCACCTTCACGATGTTGACCGAGGTGACTTTCACGCCGAACAGCTCCTCGACCGCCTGCCGGACCTGCGTCTTGTGCGCGTCCTTGTGCACGCGGAACGAGTATTTGCGGTCCTCGATCAGGCTGTAGCTCTTCTCGGAGACCACCGGCGACAGCAGCACCTCGTTGGGGTGCAGACTCATCGTTCCACCTCACATGGACTCAGCGGCCTTGAGGAAACCTCCCGGTTTCCCCAAACCCCTTCCACTGGTCCGCTTGCGCGGACAGGCGACTTCGTCGCCGGATGAAGACTCATGACGCCCTCCCCTGGACCGCCTCGAGCGCGGTCTCGCTGACGAGCAGCGCGCGCGCCCAGAGGATCGCGGCCACCTCGACCTCGGACGGATGGACGACGACGACGCGCTCGAGGTTGCGGAACGACTTGGCCAGCCCGACCTCGTCGTCGGTGGCGACGAGGAGCACCGGGAGCTCCTGGCCCCAGGCGTCGATGAACGCAGCGGCCTTCTTCGTCGACGGCTCGTCGAATGCGGACTTGTCCACGACGGCCAGCGTGCCCTCCGACGCATGGGAGCTGAGCGCGCCGCGTAGAGCGGAGCGGTAGGCCTTGCGATTGACCTTCACCGCATAGCCGCGCGGCTGTGGCGGGAACGCAACACCGCCGCCCACCCACTGAGGCGCGCGAATCGTGCCCGCGCGGGCGCGGCCGGTTCCCTTCTGACGCCACGGCTTGCCGCGGCCGCCCGCGACGAGGCCACGGCTCTTGGCCGACTGCGTCCCTGCACGGCGCGCGTTCAAGTCTGCGCGCACGGCCTCGTGGACGAGGTGCGGCTTCACGTCCGAGCCGAAGACGGACTCGTCGAGCGTCGCCTCGCGCGACGACTGGCCGCTGACGCCAAGCAGAGGAGCACTAATCGTCCGCGCCGGCGAAGCCGCCGCGGACTCTTTTGGTCGGCGCCGCCCAGTCGACGCCTTATCCGCCGCCATGGCGCTTCTCCTCTCTGATCTCGACGACGCCGTTCTTCGGGCCCGGAACAGCGCCCTTGACGAGCAACAGGTTGTGCTCGGCATCGATCGAATGCACCATCAGGCCGAGCTGGGTCGCCCGCTTGGCGCCCATCTGGCCGGCCATCTTCATGCCCTTCCGCACGCGCGACGGCGTTGCGGAGGAGCCGATCGAGCCGCGCTTGCGGACGTTGTGCGAGCCGTGCGACTCGGGCCCGCGGCTGAAGTTGTGGCGCTTGATCGTGCCCGCGAAGCCCTTCCCGATCGAGATCCCCGTGACCTTGACCGCGTCCCCGGGCTCGAACACCTCGACGGTGACGGCCTCTCCGACCACGGCCTCGCTCGTCCCACGGAACTCGACGAGGTGCCGGTGCGGCTTCGTGTCCGTCTTCTTCAGATGGCCGATCCGAGCCTTCGTGGCCTTTCGCTCGGAAACCTCGTCGAACGCGAGCTGGACGGCTTCGTAGCCGTCCGTCTCCTCGGTTTTGAGCTGGACCACCGGGCAGGGGCCGGCCTCGATCACGGTCACGGCCGTCACCTCGCCCGACTCTTCGTCGAAGAGTTGCGTCATGCCCAGCTTGCGTCCGATCAGCCCTTTCACTGAGGTGTCCCTCCTGTGCATGGCCCGCGGCGCGTAACTTGGACGCGTAGCGTGTTCATCAGAGCTTGATCTCGATGTCGACTCCCGCCGGGAGATCGAGCCGCATCAGCTGGTCGATCGTCTTCGGCGTGGGGCTGTGGATGTCGATCAGCCGCTTGTGCGTCCGCACCTCGAAGTGCTCCCGCGAATCCTTGTCCTTGAACGGGCTCCGGATCACGCAGTAGACGTTCTTCTCCGTCGGCAGGGGCACAGGACCAGTGATCGTCGCGCCGCTGCGCTGAGCGGTGTCGACGATCGACTGGGCCGACCGGTCGAGCTGCTGGTGGTCGTACCCCTTGAGGCGGATGCGGATCTTCTGCTGCGGCAAGCGGCTGATCTCCCTTTACATTTCGATCGCGGTGACGACGCCGGCGCCCACGGTGCGCCCGCCCTCACGGACGGCGAACCGGAGCCCCTGGTCCATCGCGATCGGCTGGATGAGCTCAATGTCCATATTCGTGTTGTCGCCCGGCATGACCATCTCCTGGCCCTCCGGGAGCTTGATCGAGCCGGTCACGTCGGTCGTGCGGAAGTAGAACTGGGGCCGGTAGCCGTTGAAGAACGGCGTGTGGCGCCCGCCCTCGTCCTTCGAGAGGACGTACACCTCGGCCTTGAACACGGTGTGCGGCGTGATCGAGCCGGGCTTCGCGAGCACCTGCCCGCGCTCGATCTCCTCGCGCTTCGTGCCGCGCAGGAGAGCACCGGCGTTGTCGCCCGCCTGGGCGTAGTCGAGCGTCTTGTTGAACATCTCGAGCCCGGTGACGACGGTCTTCTCGATCGCCGGATGGATCCCGACGATCTCGACCTCGTTGCCCGACTCGATCTTGCCCTGCT